>JBQGED010000283.1:0-2710 GCA_052039425.1 Sphingobacterium griseoflavum
AATCGTCCCATCAAAAACACCCGCTCCATAGCAGTGGAGCGTCGGTAACTTCCACCTCCGGACATGCTGGCCTAAAAACGCGGTCGATACATGATAATGGCCCCTAAGGATGCCAGCCCCATATCGGCGCTTGACTCGCCAATTCTGGATATCGCATCAGAACTGCCGGACCCCAGTTTCCAAAAAAGCCCCCCGCCGAAACCATTTTGCGCAAGCCAAATGTGACGCCCGGATACCGTAACAAATTTGGCATTTTCGCTGAAGTTGTACGCCAGCGAAATGGCTCCATAACGCCGAAAGTTTTCTTTTTCCCAAAACACTCGAACAGAATGAACGTCATCGGCGATATTCTCGTCCGCCTTCGCATGTTCATAGCCGAACCCCCAGAATAGCTCTGGTCGTTGACGGTCCATTCTATAGCCTACGCCTAAGGCTCTCCCGGAATAGCGTTGACTGGAGTCAAACGTTCTCCCATTTATCTCCACTTCCTCAATCGAAACGCGAGAAAGGCCTAACTGTCCATAAAGTCCCAGCTCAGATTGAAATGTGCCGATGACGCCAAATTCTGACATTAGCGCGGACACTTCGTTGTCACCCGTACTGAGCGCTTCGCCATGGTTGCCGTAAAACGCCTCGAATCTCAGTACATTACCCTCAAGCGCCGACTCCGCTTGTGCCGCGGCGCATCCGAACAGCATGAAAGCACCAAAAACAAATTTGTGCATTTATTGATCCCTCTCTTTTTATATTGATTGAATAACTCATAAACAGTCGCTAATTTTCGACGCGCGAAGGGTAAGTCAAGGCTGGGCAATTTGCCACCCTCTTTGCGGGCTAAAAATGCGGGGAGTATTTATTGTGAAAAAGGCCGGCAAAATTGCCGGCCATTTCCTGCAGTCTGTTACGGATTATTTTTCAGCACCTTCCGCTTAGCCGTAGGCACAATCTTCTGAATCGTCCCATCACTATTAAAAAACACCCGCTCCATAGCGGTGGAGCGTCGGTAACTTCCACCTCCGGGCAGGTTGGCGTCGTGGTAGGCCAGGAAGGTGTGGCCTTTGAAGTCAAACAACGCCGGGTGGATGGTGGTGGTGCCGGGCAGGGGGTCCATAATGATGCCGCGATATTCCCATGGCCCTGTGGCCGAGGTGCTGGTGGCGTAGCCGATGCTCTCTGGGAATCCTGCGGCGTACACTAAATAGTACAAACCATTGTGTTTGGAAACGTAGGGCGCCTCTTCAAAATTCGGCAGGGTATCCACCGTATTAATTTTGACGTTGCTCATATCCCGGCTGATCATTTTGCCGTTGGCATCCAGGGTGAATTTTTCGCCTTTTAAATGAATTAAATTGCTTTCCAGCTCCACCCACCACAATTGTTTGTTGCCCCAATACAAATAGGCGCGGCCGTCATCGTCAATAAAAACGGCGGGGTCGATATTACGCCAGGAGTGGTCTTTATATTGTGCAGTGTCGGCCAGCACAATCATGGGCATGCCACGAGGATCGGTAAAGGGACCTTCTGGATTATCGGATACCGCCACACCGATGGTAAAACCGAATTCCGGCTGACCGCCTTCCATGGTCACGTAAAAATAAAATTTGGATTTTCCGGATTCGTCTTTTTTATGGGTGACATGTGCGGCGTAGGCATTGCCGGTCACTTCACTGCCGCGCGCCCATTCAAAATCGGAATAGCGCAACACAGCGCCTTTGTTTTCCCATTTCACCAAATCGGTAGTGGTCCACAAACGATAGTCGTACATACGATAGTCGTTCACGTCTATGGCTTGTTCGTCATGGCTGGTGTACAGATACAATGTGTCGCCCAGCACCAGCGCGGCAGGGTCGGCGGTATAAATAATGTCGCCCACTTCGTTAGTGGGATCCTGGGTGTCGTAGCGGATAATCGGGTTATCAAAAACGGTTGGCGGCTCAAAAGCGGCATCAGCAGCCTTATCCGATTTCAGATTTGTGCAAGCGGCTACCGCTAATACCGATGCCGCGGTTAAAACCGCTGGAATTATTTTCTTCATAACAATCGTTCTCTTCTCTTTTTAACTGACCATTGGTCCGTAAGTGCCATCTACCGCGACAGCCCAGCGCAACAGAGCTTTCCCGAAACCTCTAGCTGCATGGATTGCCCGGTTCTTCGCCCTTCGGGCGCCCGACAGTATAGGGTGGTTTGGCAAAGTTGTGGGTGATCATGACCGGGGGCCATCGCAAACATAAACCGCTAGCAAAATTCCAAGCAGTGACACAAGGGTCACAAGCATTCCAGGTAATTTTCACCAGCGTCCGGTGAAATAGTTGTTATTGGGCGAATCTCATTCCTCATTATTCTCAGCACATACCCCTCGTTAGGAAGCAACCCGCCAGCTCACGGCATGGAGCGCAAAGTAATTGAACCTATTTCAGTTTTTGGTCTGCTCCATACACCTAATTACCCACACGTCCCGCGCCTGGGACTTTATATATGCAGGAGCATAAGGTTATGGCAGATAAACTGGACCTCAATCGCGCAACTACAGCGCAGATCGAAAAAATAACAGGTATTTCCCGTACGTTGGCTCGCAAGATCGTGAGTGAGCGCAATGCTCGCGGCGGTTTTGCGAGTATTGCTGACCTGCGTGAAATTGCGGAAATTGATAGCGATGCGCTCAAAACCCTGGGCGCGGCCACTACAGTCGGCACTCGCGATAGTGCTGAAC
>JBQGED010000284.1:0-3300 GCA_052039425.1 Sphingobacterium griseoflavum
ATCGAAGTCCACGGAATCACCAATGAATTCCTTGCGGACAAACCCCGCTTTAAGGCCATTGTTGGTGAATTCTGGGAATTTATTCGCGGCGCCGAGCTGGTCATTCACAACGCGGCGTTCGATATAGGTTTCATCAACCACGAATTTGCCCGTCTCGACATGAGCCCCGCGACGACTGAATGCTCAGTGCTGGACACGCTGGCTTTGGCGCGCCAGAAGCACCCTGGGCAGAAGAACAATTTGGACGCGCTGTGCAAACGCTATGGCGTTGATAACTCACACCGGGATTTGCACGGCGCTCTGTTGGATGCGGAGATTCTCGCCGATGTCTATCTGCTGATGACCGGCGGGCAGACCGCGCTTGAATTAGGCTCCGGCTCCGAGATGCAGACCGCCGCCCAACAAAGCTCCGCCCCGGTCTCTCTTGGTGTCATCAGTCGCGACCGTCGCCCTCTGCGGGTGATATATGCCTCAATCGAAGAACTCGAAGCTCATCAAAACAAACTCCAAGCCATCGACAAAGCGTCAGGCGGGAATTGCCTTTGGTTAAAACAGGAGGCGTGAGCCTCCTGTTCTCAAAGAAATAACACTACGCAGCACATCCCGGTAGCGGTAAGCACCAGAGTATAGGGCAGGGCCATAACGACCATTCTTCCGTAAGAGAGTCGGATCAGCGGGGCCAGCGCGGATGTCAGCAGGAACAGAAACGCGGCCTGCCCATTAGGGGTGGCAACGCTGGGCAAATTGGTGCCGGTGTTGATGGCCACCGCCAACACATCGAAATGTTCTTTGTCGATAGCGCCGCTGGTGAGCGCTGCCTTAACTTCGTTGATGTAAACCGTCGCCACAAATACATTGTCGCTGATCATCGAAAGAAGGCCGTTGGCAGCGAACAACATTGCCGGTTGATCCGCTGTGTCCAATGCCAGCACCCATTTAGTGATGGGTGTGAACAGGTGCTGATCATGAATCACCGCTACCACCGCAAAAAACACCACCAGCAATGCGGTGAACGGCAGTGACTCTTCAAACGCCTTGCCGATGCGGTGCTCTTCCGTCACCCCCGTAAACGCCGTCAACAAGATGATGATCATTAAGCCGATCAAGCCGACTTCCGCCAAGTGTAGGGCCAGTCCAATCACCAGAATTACGGCTGCAATCGCCTGAGCGATCAAAATCGCATTGTCGGTACTGGTACGTCGGCTGCGCATTTCACGGTCGTAATCGAGCAGGATGACACGAACCTTCTCTGGGAGATTGGCACCATAGCCCATCAGACCGAAGCGCTCTACCGCGATACAGGTCAACAAGCCGGCCGCCAGACACGGCATGGATACGGGCGCCACCCGAATGAAAAACTCCGCAAAGTCCCAGCCGGCCTTGTCCGCAATCAACAGGTTTTGCGGTTCTCCTACCAGGGTGCAAACCCCGCCCAGAGCAGTACCAACAGCGCCATGCATTACCAAACTGCGCAGAAAAGCCCGGAACTGGTCCAGATCGCCGCGATGCAGCTCTTGCACCATGTCGTCGTTGCCGGTGTAGTTATCACCGCCGGTGGCGACCTTGTGATAGACCGCATAAAAGCCGACCGCAACGGAAATCAGCACGGCGGTGACCGTCAACGCGTCGAGAAATGCGGAGAGGGTCGCCGCGACAAGGGAGAACAGCAGTGACAGTAATATCTTGGAACGGACGCCAAGCATGATCTTGGTAAACGACCACAGCAGCAGGTCCTTCATAAAGTAGATTCCCGCAACCATAAACATCAGCAGCAGTATCACCGGGAAGTTATTGACCACCTCGTGATAGACCGACTCGGTGGATGTAAGACCGAGCGCTATTGCCTCCAGCGCGAGCAGTCCGCCTGGCTGCAGCGGATAGCATTTCAGCGCCATAGCCAGGGTGAAAATAAATTCGCAGATCAGCAACCAGCCAGCGAGAAATGGGTCGAGGAGAATGACGATAGGGTTAATCAGCAAAAATGCCACTATAGTCTTCTTATACCAGAGCGCGGATGGGCCCAAAAAATTGTGCCAAAAGGCCATGCTTAACGAGAGTTGGGGCATAAAGCGATCCTTAAGACTGGGCGTGGAGCGAGAGCGAAGCAGGATGTCCGGCAAAAAATGCCGCCAAAGTACAGCTCCTATAAAAAAATGCAATAGTCAAATTTGGTTGAGGTGCTTTACTGCTTGAGTATTGGCTCTTCATGCATTCCTGCAGAGCGGTGACAAGATCGAGAGATTTGCTTAAGATGCCTCGATAACTGTGCGTATCTAAAAGAATTTTTTGCCTCCCGTATTATACTTGTCAGGTCGTCGGTGTTTCGGGTGCAGGATTCACCAATAACGACAAATAAAACACAGGCACTCCGTATGTTCCCTGCCCGAAAAAATATAGGAAAACCAACGTGATGACGGCGGACTCGGCTAGCTTTCATTCCCTCAACGTTATCCGCAATGAACTGGTGGCTACTATCGAACAGGCCGCCCGGGATCTCGAGGTATATGTGTCGGAGGGAGGAGATCCCAAAAGTCTGCAATCCTGCCTCGCAGGCATCAAACAAATTGTTGGTATCTTCCGCTTGCTGGAATTTAAAGGCGCCAGCATGCTGGCTGAAGAACTGCTCGCCACAGCCAGCACTGTACCCGCCGATTCCTCTACTCCAGGTTTTGAAAAGCACGTCGAATTAGTGAGCGGTACTTTTTTTGTATTGTCCCGTTATCTGGAATATGTGCAGCAGACCGAGCGCAAGATTCCGGTGCTGTTGATTCCTTACATCAACGATCTGCGCAAGTTTCGCCGTGAGCCGGTGTTGCCCGAAAGTTTCTTCTTCCAGGTCAATCTGAAAGCCAATCCCGAACCGCCGCCCACAGACGCCATAGAGGTCAAGGATCGGGATTTCATACCGCTGTTGACGCGTCTGCGCCATATGTATCAGTTGGGTTTGCTGGGAGTGTTGCGCGGCAAGCAGGTGAAAGCCTCGTTGGGACTGATGCGTCGGGCGTTGATTCGCCTGCAGCGGCTGGGTAACGATATGCCGCTGTCATCTCTCTGGTGGATGGCCAATGTGGCTATAGACGTGATGATTCAACAGCAGATGGAAATGATCGAGCCGCGTAAGATGCTGCTCAGTCGCATTGACCGCATCATCCGCCAAGTCCAGAAGGGTGGGCGGGCATCCTACCAGGCGGCGGCGCCAAAAGGACTGATCAAAGAGCTGCTTTATATCATTCTGCTGTCGGGTCATCAGAACGAAACCATCAACCGTCTCAAGCAGTATTTCGGAGTCAAGCAGCTGCC
>JBQGED010000285.1:0-9856 GCA_052039425.1 Sphingobacterium griseoflavum
ATGGACTCCCGCTGCGCGAGAGTGACGGTGGGGAGAAAGTGCGGCATCCCGCTTCGTGAGAGAGAGCGTCATCCTCGCATCGCGGGAGAGTACCTCATCTTCGCGTCGCGGGGAGAAGGCGTCATCCTCGCGTAGCGGGGATCCACAAATGGTACGGGGTTCGGGAACTATGGACTCCCGCGGCGCGAGAGTGACGGCCCGGAAGGACGAGAGTGACGGCGGGGACGCAGGAGTGGCGATGGAGGCGCGACAGTGGCGATGGGGACTGCGAGAGAGATCTTCAAAACTCAAGCCTCCGGTGGGCTTACCAATTCGGCCCCTTCGGCGGAGTAGTCGGCGCGCGGTTGGTGGTCACCGAACAATTCTCGATACAGACCTTCAGCCTGAATCGTCAGCAAAAGAATCTCTATGCGGCGGTTGGCACCGTCTTCTGGAGCCTCGGGCAACAGCGGCATGCCATCGGCCTGCGCGGTGACTTGTAACACCGCCCGTGCCGGCAAACCGGCCTCGACCATGACATTACGCGCACGCAGGGCGCGGTCGCCGGACAGGTTCCAGTTGTTGTAGCGCGCATCGCCACGATAGGGAGTCGCATCCGTGTGGCCGCTGATAATAATTTTGTTGTCCACCTGTGCGATGACGCCGGCCAAGCGCGTTAGCAACACTTCAAAATCGCTATTCAACCGCGCGCTGCCGCGCTCAAACATAAACCGCTGCTGATCATCTTTAATCAGAATACGCAACCCCTGAGGCACGATCTGTACTTCGAGATTGGCCTCGGCATTCAGCTGGACGGAGAGGGTTTTCAGCAAGGTCGCCAGATCCTGCAATTCCGGTACGCGCGGGTCACTTGGCTCCTGACGCTCGACACGCGGTTTGGGCAAGCCATCAAAATCCAGGGGGCGGCGATTGGTGCCATCAAAAACACCCGCCCCGCCATCCACCAGCGGATTGCTTTCTTTATCAGCGGCTACGGTTTGCGCCCTGTTCTGCGGCGTGATGACCCACAACACCATAAACAGCGCCATCATGGCCATCGTAAAGTCGGCAAAGGCAACCTTCCAGGCACCGCCGTGATCATGCACATGACCTTTTTTGGCGCGGCGCTTGATGATGATCTCACCGCCTTTATTCCCGCGCTGTGACGGCTTCATGCCGCGTCCCTTTCATCTTCATAACGATTGACCCAGGTTTCCAGCAAGCGGAATGCGGGTTTAACGTCTTGCTCAATCAGTTTGCGACCGGCGTCCACCGCCAGCAATGTCGGTTTACCGGCGAGGTGGGCAACCAGCGTGGTACGCACACATTCCAGCGCGGAGAGTTCGGTTTTTACTCGTTGCCCCATGGCGTTGCTCAACGGCTCCATCACGCAATAACAGCAGAAAATACCGATAAAGGTACCCACCAGCGCGGCGGCAACGTGGCTACCGACCTCGGCCACTGAGCCATCGATGTTACCCATGGTGATCACGATGCCCATAATGGCGGCGAGGATGCCAAAGCCGGGCATGGCTTCACCGATTTTGTAGAGTGAGCGCGAAGGCTGTAACAGCGCGTGTTCCATCGCATCCAGTTCCTGTTCGAGGAAACCTTCCAATTCATGGGCGCTGATTTTACCCATCGCCATCAGGCGGAAGTTGTCGGCAATAAATGCCATCAGATTGCGTTCTTGCAGAATCAGCGGATATTTGGCGAACAACTGGCTTTGCTCAGGTTCTTCGATATGAGCATCCAGCGCTTTCAGACCGCCCTCTTCCACCATCTCCAACAATTCATACAACAACATCAACAACTGACGCTGGAACTCTTCGCCGCGGCGCTTGTAAATAAAAATGCCTTTAATTTGCGAGCACATTTCTCGCAGCACTTCTTTGGGATTACCCACCACCAGACTGCCTAAACCGGCGCCAATCACAATCAGCACTTCCGCAGGCTGCCACAAAACCCTCAAATCACCGTTAGCCAGGAGATATCCACCCAGCACGCAGCAAATAATGATCAATGCACCAAATAGTTTTTGCACAATTTTCTCTCGTTTGGTTAATTGCTTGATGCCGCATCCGCGTCATTGAAAAGCTGTTTTTCGCCGGCATTTTTGCAGGTCGGATTTAGCGGACTTTATGTGCCTCGTCATCCAACTCGAAGCACGTCCATCCAACACCGCAAACATCTCACTTTTTCTTTAAATACCCACTGCATTTGGCAATTGCCTGCTTGCTCAGCTGACACACGCGCGCGTCGCTAATTTCTAACACTAGCGCAATTTCCTTAAGGCTCAATTCGTGCTGGTAATAAAGAATCAGCACCATGCGTTCGCGCTCATCGAGTTGGCTGAGCGCCTGTTCCAGCAGGCGTTCGGTGACCACTCTTTCTTCAAGGCGAGCACCGCGTTCAAGAAAACCTTCGTGACCGTTTTGCAAAAGCTCATCAAGGCTTTCGATGGCTTCGCAAGTATCGGCTTGCAGAAATTCGTGATATTCCTTTTCGGTCAAACCGGTAAATTTAAGAATTTCTTCCTCTTGCGGTGGCCGCCCGAGCTGACGCTCCAGCTCGCGAATGGCATCGCGCGTTTTATGCGTTTGCTGGCGCACCTGACGCGGCCGCCAGTCTTGGCGCCGCAGCTCATCCAGAATGGCGCCGCGTATGCGCAAAGCCGCGAAGCTGCCAAACTGTTCATCCGGCTCGCCGTAGCGGCGCAGACTTTCCAGCAGGCCCATCAAACCGATTTGCTCCATGTCTTCGCGATCGAGCACCTGATTCGCTTGCAGCGAGAGCTGGCTGACAATGCGTTTAACCAGCGGCAAGTACTGCATCAGCCATTTTTGCTCGACACCTGGTGCAAACATCGGCGGGCTGTTGTGGTCGGCGGAATAGTCGATAGCGCAATTGCCATTCATAGGGTGCGCCTACTGCACGATCAACTTGCTGACAAGAACGTGATCGAAGGGAGTTGCCAATCCTTTGCTGGCAAAATCCGCTAACAACACCTGTTCCAGCGACGCTTGCAGTTCGGTAATCGGCATGGCCCGCAAGGTTGCGAAATTAAGTGTGGATAAATGCGCGACCGCTGAATTGCGTACCATCGGATCGATTTGCTTGAGTTTATCGGCCTCGGTTTTGGCCGGTGCCTGTAATACCAGATCGATCACGAAATAATTCTCACGACCGCTTTCCTGGAGGCTGACAATGATTTTTTCCACGGGGAAAAAAACGTATTCCTCACCAGCGGTTTTCCCTCGAAATTGGGGTGATGAGACGGATTCTGCGCTCTGCAGCTGGGCTGAAAATTCACTCAGCAGTTTGTAATTCAGCAGCCCACTGGCGACGACGACAACGGTGTTCACAACAAGAATGGCTACAATAATCCGCGACATTGCCATAACAGATTTTTACCCCTTAGACGGTGACCAGCACGCCGTTGTGCTGAGCTGATTTTTGTTGTGCTGGTGCCAGATGGTGAGTATCGGATTGATCCGCTTCATGCAGATTGGCCACTACGGATTGTTCGTTGAATAAACGCGCTTGATCACGCGCTGAATGTTGGTGACCGGATTGTCCGCCAGAAATCTGGACGTCCACCTGAGTGAAGTTTTGCGCGACCAACTCGTGACGCAGACGATCACTGGTTTGCTGTAACAGTCGCACCACGTCGCCGTGTTGAGCGGAAATCTGGACATTAAGACGGCCCTGTTCATGCGTCAGGACAATTTCCATCATGCCCAGCTCGGGCGGGTCCAGGCGAATTGTGGTGTTCTGCGTGCGCTGCTGTATTTGCAGCTCAATATGGTTACGGAGAGACTGAAGTAATTGTTCGCCCCATTTGGTCTCCGGCCCCTGTAATTTCAGCGTGCGCTCAAGGGGGACAGATTCGGTCGCTGGCGTATTCAGCAAAGTCGCATCAAGACGTGTGGCGACCTCATTGCCAATCGCGCTTGCGGTTAAGCGATCTGGCTGCGCCGACAAAAGCTGGTTGGCGGATTCGCTATTGAGCAAGGCCGGATCCAGTTTGACCTTTTCAAGATTCACGCTTCCTGCGTCACTGCGACTGATGGCCGTGTTTAGCTTTCCGGCTGCCAGTGGTTCGGCCAATGATTTAAGTGATTCGGGAGACGCTTTAAGTGCTTGGTTCGCCGCCGTTTCCGTTAATTCTTGCGCGGCCAAGGCACGCGGCAAAATCCGAATTGTGGTGGCGTTAATGGTGCCGTGGGTTTCATGGGTGCTGCCCTGTTCAGCATCGCGCGCGTGCAACTGGGTCCCTTGCTGCTCCAGCATATGAAGCAACCATTGTTCGGCGTCTGCTTCACTGGCTGGCGGTTCGGCGAGTGCTTTCGCATCAGGCTGCAGCACTGGCGGCTGACCATCAGCCACCTGCGCCAACTCGGCGGCAAAAGCTGTCGTTGTCTCGTCGATATTTTGCGCCACACCTGCAGCGGGTTTCTCTGCGGGCGTCGGTTGTGCCGCGATAACCGGTTCCTCTCGCGGCGAGCTGGCTGCTGCGGTGCTCGCCTGTGGAGCGCTTCGGGTAAGGTTTGTGGGTTGCATGGAATTCACTGACACCTAGTTATTTTTCGTCCTGGAACAAATCGACTCGCATATACGCAGATCGGCCCTCGGCATACTCAAGATGAGTGAGGAGAATCTGCCGAAAGTTTTCGCATACCTCGCCGCAGGCTTTAATGGCTTGGCCGTGCAATTGTTTTAGCTGCTGTTTGACGAGCAGAATCTCATCGCTTAAATCGTCTCGTCCGGCCATTTCCCGCAAACACGCGTTGATGCATTGATCAATGACGCCTAAACATTCCCAGTCGCGTTTTTCAAGCACTGCAGCCAGGTTTTTATGGGCGTCGATCAGGCGCGCCAGCAGTTCACTGTCCGCCGCGTTTTTCATTAACGCCTTCCCAGCCTTCACGCAGCACTTGGAGCAGGTGTACAACTTCATCAAGCCCTTCCAACGACAGCGTGACACTCACATCCGAAAGACGGTAAATGCAGTAGTCATAAAGCCGTGAGAGGCCTTGAACCAGCTCGCCGCCATTGTCGTAATCCAGCGCGCCGTTCAAGCCGTTGAGGATATTCAGGCATTTTTCCAGTGATTGGCCTTTTTGCTGAAAGCGTTTGCCTTCGATATGGCCGCGGGCGCGCGCAAGCTCGTCCAGCAGCCCATCGAATAACACCAGCACCAGCTGGTAAGGTGAAGCGCTCGCTGCGCGCGATTCAAGATCAACCGAGCGATAGCCTTCGTAACTTTCATTCACACTGTGACTCACGGGATTCATCTCTTAAAACATGCCGTAGGTTTGTTCCATGGAGGACATGATTTGCATCATGTTGGTGTACTGCTTGAGATAACGGTTGTAGTAGTTATCGTATTGTTTCTGGATGCCGTCGAACTGCTCATCCACCCGGCGCAGCATGTTGTTCAAACTGTCTTTACGGGTTTTGATAAAGCCGGTGCTGCTGGTGTAAATCGCCAGACTTTTGTCGACGCTGTCGAGCAAGTTGCCTTTTCCGGTAAACAACTTTTCAAAGCCTTCCGGATCATTGGCAATGGCTTTTTCGAAGCGCGCTGTATCAATGGTCAGCTGACCGTTACGGTCGGAAACTATGCCGAATTCCATTAAGGTCATACCGCCAAAACTTTTGCGGATGGCTTGATTGAGCATATTTTCAATAGAGCGAATGGTTGCATCACCCGCCAGCGGGCCGCGCGCACTGCTTTCACTACCGCTACCCGTGAGCGAATCAAAACTGCTCATGACCGTGTTAAAAGCGCTGACAAAAGCCTGGGCTTTGCTTTTGGTGGCGGCCTGATCCTGGCTGATGTTGATATTCAACGCAGCGTCGCCAGGGGCATGAGCCTTGTTAAACGTCAGGCTTACGCCGTCAATAATATTGTCGAAGGTGTTGCTGGAATTGGTGAGCAGCATGCCGCTTTCGCCACCTAAACGAACTTCAGCATCTTTGGCGGCGCTTAACTCGGTTGCTGAACCGATTTGCGTCTCAAAAGCCGCGTTGCCAGTGCCGAAACTCGAAAGCGTAATCGCATTGGCCAAACCGGTGTCTTCACTCGCCAATACCAATGAAACCTGGCCGTTGCTGCGTACCAACGTGGCTTTTACGCCGGTGTTGTCCGCCGCACCGTTAATCGCTGCAGCTAACTCCGCCATAGATGTTTTGCCGTCGCTGTCACTATCAATCGTGCTCAGGTCGATACTGAAACTTTCGGCCCCTTGTCCAAGGGTCAAAGTGCCGGTACTCGTGCCAATATCGTCTTCTGCTAAACCTGTCACCGCCAACTGATGACGACTGGCGAGCTGTTGCACAAAAAAGTCGTAAGTTCCGGGAATGGCTTTAGTGGACACATTCGCGGTGGCATAGCCTTCCTGACTCATAGTGGCTTTGTTCACCAGCATGGTACTGGTGACACTGTTCATCCCTTTCACGGCCGAACCGAATGTTCGAAGCGCACTTTCCAGCGAAGTCACCGCCGTCAGCTGGGACTTGTAATTGGCTTCATTACGCTCTGCTTTGGCAATAGATGCCTGCACTTCGTATTGCGCCAGCTGTGAAGACATTTGTTTTACGTAATCGGTATCTATCGCCATCTGGAATTACCCTCTGAATAGGCTTTTTGCAACATCGATGCCAGAGAAAAATCCCTGGTTTTAGTGGTTTCCACCCGCTACAGGCAGAAAAACTGCTTCCGCCCGGTGAGTTACCGACGCAAAGAGGAAGGCCTACTTCCGCCTTTGTCGACAGACACTATTAGTTGAAAAGGCGACAAGAAAATGTGTTTGGTTAAGAGGCAAAACAGAAAAAGAGAAAGAAGCAAAGCAACGAGGAAAAAATCGGTATTGGGCGGGGAATTAATAAAGGGATTGGCGCTAAAGGAGCATGGCAGATTGGATTAGAGGTACTGCTGGGTATATACCTGCGGGTCGCGGTCGGCGGAAAGGAGTTGGTTGAGAATATCGTTGTGCATGGCCAACAATTTGCCGTTGCGTTCATTCAGTTGCTTGGCCTGCTTAACCAGCTCGGCCAGTTGCTGCCATTGTTGACGCAAGGCCCCGCCACGATTCTCAGGGAAAAGGGAAAACACTTTGTTCATTGCCTCTGCGCCGGAACCAAGTCCAAATGCAGACAGAATTTTGCTGCGCCGCTGGGTGCGTGCGCGGACGTCTTCCAGCACACGGTTGATCTGAGTATTGCTGCGTTCGATGGCGGCGCTATTGCGCTCAAGCAACTGTTGATAAAGGTCCTGCATCAAACCATGCAAGCCTGCGTAATCAACACAGTCCTGTTGGATGTCGTGTTCCAGGACTTGCAGCAGCTGCTCACGTCGGCTCACACGCCGCCGCCTCTGTGATAGTTAAAGATGCTGCTGGCGAGGGAGGCGGTATTGTCAGCGGTGATATCACCATTCAACAACGCTTGTTTCGCTGCCAGTACTTTAGCCATATCAACATCCGGCAGGTTGCGCATGGCATCTTGCAGCACATCCAGACGAGCCTCACTGGATTTTGCCACAGGGCCAGCGTCGGCTTTGGCAGACGTTGGTGCGTCGACTTTAGCGGGTGCCGCCCCATCGCTGGGAAGCGTATAACCGGGAGTCAGTTGTCTGGTGATTTCCATGATTTCATCCTGCAATTTGGTATAGCTAGCTATAAGCGACCATCCAGGGCGGCGACTTAAATACAAATTTCAATTTAATAGAACTTTAATCGATAGTTGAAATATTGCCCGATCCCTTACCGGAATCCGTACCCTACCCTCCTTGAGCGCGCCACCAAGTCTGGGCGGCAAGGCCATCCTGAATTTTTTGTTCCTGCTGTGCCAGGGCCAGATGCAACTGCGCCATTTTGGCTTCGAGCACGTGGCTGACAATCTTTTCGCCGCGCATGGCGGCAAGCAGCTCGCCCTGGATCTTGGCGAGATTCTCCTCCGCCAAGGCTAATTCGCGTTTTTGCAGTTCGACCATTTTGTGCAAGGTGGCTTTGTACTGTTGCTGATTGTCGCGCTGCAAAGGCGTCGTCATGGGGGCGGTAAAGCTACACAAACGGCTCAAGCCGGTAATGTTATTGCGATAGCGCTGACACAAACCCCGCTGATAATTGACCCGCCCGAGCATTTCCTGAACTTTGTTATTACGCAAACGCGCCAGACGAGACAACACATCGATTTGTTCTTTCATTGCACTTCTTCACCTGGTTGGTCTGTTTAGACGTTTCGTCTTTTAGATTTTTTCATCTATTGAACAATGCTTTTCAAAATCCCAATGCTCTGTGCGAGATCAGCGCCGCTACCGACTTCCTGCCGTAAAAAGCGCTCGATCGCCGGCGCCAGCTGTACCGAACGATCCGTTTTCGCATCCATTCCCGGGGTATAACCGCCGAGCGGAATCAGCTCTTTAATCTTCTCGTACGTGCTGTACAGCTCTTTTAATTGCCGAGCCGCCGACAGATGCGACTTCTCGCCGACCTGACTCATGCAGCGACTGACCGATGCGGCAATATCAATGGCCGGATAGTGGCCGACATCCGCCAAGCGCCGGGACAACACAATATGACCATCGAGAATGGCGCGCGCGCAGTCGACGATGGGATCTTGTTGGTCATCCCCCTCGGCCAACACGGTATAAAGCGCACTTAAACTGCCGTGTTCGCTTTCGCCGTTACCGGCGCTTTCAACCAATTCGGGCAACATGCCGAAGACCGATGGTGGATAACCTTTGGTTGCGGGCGGCTCGCCCAGCGCCAAGGCAATTTCCCGCTGGGCCATGGCATAACGCGTGAGGGAATCGACCAGAAGCAGCACATCTTTGCCCTGATCGCGAAAATAACCGGCGATGGTGTGACATAACTCGGTGGCTTTCATGCGCATCAACGGCGATTCATTGGCTGGCGCAACAACAACCACCGCTTTGCGCAAACCTTCTTCGCCCAGCGAATGCAGCAAAAATTCTTGTACTTCGCGCCCACGCTCACCAATCAAGCCGACAACGACCACGTCGGCTTTGGTCTGCCGGGTAATCATGCCCAACAACACGCTTTTGCCCACGCCGCTGCCGGCAAATAACCCTACGCGTTGACCTTTGCCCAAGGTCAGCAACGCATTAATGGCCCGTACACCAACATCAAGAGGCTCGGAGACGGGTTTGCGTTTCAGTGGATTAACTCGAGGTAATTCGGTGGGTAAAGGATCGCGGCCAGTGAGTTTTCCCCGATCATCCAGGGGTTCCCCCAGGCCATTGATGACACGCCCTAACCAGGAGTCGTCAATCTGCAAGGTGGCTTCGTCTTTGGCGGGGAACACGCGTGAGCCAGCGTTCAAACCAATGGGTTTTTTGAACGGCATCAAATAGCTGATTTCACGATTGAACCCCACAACTTGCGCTTCCAGCATCGTGCCGTCTGCTTGCTCGACCAAACAGCGCTGCCCGGTCATGCGCTGGCAGCCTTGGCTTTCCAGCAACATGCCGGAAACCCGCACTAGGCGACCGCTGATTTTGGCGAGTTGAACATTGTCGAGGGAACGTAACGCATCGTCGAGCTTAAAGCTTTCGAACACGACCTTAATCCTCGGTCAATTGCATATGTTCGGCCAAGGTTTCCATGCAGGAATCCAGGCGCTGCTGACAACCAATATCGGCTTCCGCTTGGCCGGTAACAACCCGACATTCCCCCAACGCCAGAGTCTCGTCAGGCAACAAACGCCAGGCGGCCGCACGTTCGGGGGCAAGATCTTTGATACGGGCACACTCCTCTGGATTCAGTAGAATGCGAACCTCGCCGTGATCGGCAGGCAGAGCGGCCAACGCTTCTTCCGCCAGCGTTAGCAATTGGGTGGGATGCAGCGT
>JBQGED010000286.1:0-1922 GCA_052039425.1 Sphingobacterium griseoflavum
CCCGCCACTGGCGCGACACCGCCAGCGGGGTGGCGTTGGATTTCTGGTGGGCGACAGAGACAGGGCCGCTCTGGTCGTCGGTCACCCAGCAGGAAGTAGTGTTTTTTATTCCACGGGATCGGGCGGATACCGCCAAGACGCTGCTGGCAAAACTGCGCAATTGGCGCATGGCGGAAGTGCCTCTGCGCAATTTTCACAACCAGCCGGTAAATGCGCTCTATTGCCGTAGCCAGAAAATCGCCCGCGAGGCACAGCAACAGTTGGAAGACGCAGGCATTAGCTGTTGGGAAACCGATGTGAAACCGCCGGAACGCTATCTGATGGAGCGGTTTGTCACCGCCGCGGCGCAACTGACGTTTGCGGATAATCCCGCACCTGCCCTGCCGCAACTTAACCCCGGTATAAACTCTTCCGATCATCGCCCACATTTAAAAATGGTGTCCCTGGATATCGAAACCTCCATGGATGCAGCAGAGCTTTATTCCATCGGCGTATGGTGTGCGCAAGAGCAAAAAGTTTTTATGGTGGGCGCTGGCACGGATACGGACACGCTGGAGTTTTTCCCGTCAGCAAAAGATTGCCTGCAGCATTTTTTTACTTGGCTAAATCGAATTGATCCAGACGTGCTGATCGGCTGGAGTGTGGTGCAATTCGATCTCTGGGTGCTCGACAGCATCTGCAAAAAACTCGGAATCAATTTTGCCATCGCCCGCGGCGACCAGTCGCTGCACTGGCGCCAGGAAGAGGAAACCGGGCGGCGCCATATCAGCATTCCGGGACGCGTCGCACTGGATGGTATTGAACTCCTCAAAGCCGCCAATCATATTTTCCCCAGCTATTCCCTTGAGCACGTTTCGCAGGCCCTGCTCAACGACGGCAAATTATTAAAAGGCTCCCAGCGCGGCCACGACATCACCCAGTTATTCCACACCAATAAACCGGCGCTGGCGGCCTACAATCTGCAAGATTGCAAATTGGTGTGGGATATTTTTCTGCAGCAGAATCTGTTGCATTTTGCGGTGGAGCGCAGCCAATTGACGGGCCTTGCCCTCGACCGCAGCGGCGGCTCGGTGGCGGCATTTGAATATTCCTATCTGCCGCGTCTGCATAGGCGCGGTTATATAGCGCCGAATCTGGGCGAGCTGCAGTCGGATGTAATCAGCCCCGGCGGTTACGTTATGAATTCCCGACCGGGTATTTATCACAACGTGCTGGTACTGGATTTTAAAAGTCTGTACCCCAGCATAATCCGCACTTTTTTAATTGATCCCTGCGGTTTTTGGCTCGCACAACACCATGAGCTAAATGAAGAGCAGACGGTGCCCGGATTTAACGGCGCCTATTTTGCGCGTGAAGGCCATATTCTGCCGCAGATTATTGAAAATCTCTCCGCCGCCCGCGATCGCGCCAAAGCCGAGCGCAATGCGCCGCTCTCCCACGCCCTTAAAATCATTATGAATTCCTTTTACGGCGTGCTGGGCTCCACGGGCTGCCGCTTTTTCGATCCTCGCGTGTGCAGTTCGATTACCCTGCGCGGTCAGCAAATTATTCAACAGAGTCGCGATTGGATCGAACAACAGGGATTTAACGTCATTTATGGCGATACGGATTCGCTGTTTGTGTGGCTGGAGCGAGAGGGCTCTCCGCGGATTAAAACCACGGGCGAGTGTCAGGAAATCGGCAAGCGCCTGGCAAACGGACTCAACCAATGGTGGCAGGCGCGCATTGCGGAGAAATTTAATCTGCCGAGCGCCTTGGAAATCCAATTTGAAACCCACTACAGCCAATTTCTGATGCCGACCATGCGCGGCTCTGATCAGGGTTCGAAAAAACGCTACGCCGGTGTGGTGGAGAAAGACGGCGTCCGCACTGTGGTATTTAAAGGACTGGAAAATGTGCGCACGGATTGGACGGCGCTGGCG
>JBQGED010000287.1:0-4008 GCA_052039425.1 Sphingobacterium griseoflavum
GCACCCTCATCCCAATAACTCCAGGAGGGTTCAGGGCGGATCAACATGCAGAAGCGCTCGCCACATCCGAGGGAGTATCCAACCTCAACGGGATAGCTGTCATAGCCAAATCCAGAGGCTTCAAAGTCCAGAATATCGGGACAATCCATGACGACAACTCAACGGGACGCGAGCAGCAACAACGCCGCTCAGTTCATATAGACAGGCCCAATACCCATTCCCCAGATTACGACGGTCGCCATCAAGGTCGAGACCATCAGCACCAAGCCAACTGTGACCACGGATGTGGCGTACATAAAAGCTTGTTCCTTGCTGATACTCATCAGAATTGGAATTCCTTGATAGATCAGATAGACGGAATAGGCTGCGGCTAGCCCTATCACGACCGCCACCAGCCAAAGCTGGGGATACAACAAAACCAGCCCGGCAATCAAGCTAGGAGTAGAAACATATACTGCAAGCGCAGTTGCCTCGTAGTGGCGGGTAGCGTCATCACCCGGAACACCGTAGGTTTTCGACATCCAATTGATGAATTCGCCGAGTAGATAAATTCCCGCCAGCAAAGCCACGTAGGTGAGCGCACATAAAGATGCTGCACTGACCGGCGTCAGCTTTACTACGTCTCCGTTGCCCACTACCCATCCCACCTGCGTTACACCCACGTAAGCACATATGACGGGGATTAAAGCGAGGATCGGAACATGCCTAACAAAAACTTGAATAAACGAGTTTTTCTCGTTGCGAATGGCCTCCCACTCGGTGTGGGGGTGCATGAGAATACCCAGCGTATGTTGCAAAAAGCCCATACCAACCTCCTGATCGCATCTTTATTTGTTATCTATACCAAAGGAGCTGGCTGATTGTACGGGATTCGAAAGAAGAAAGAGTTGCAGTAAAAGCGAGACCGTAAGACATATTTGTAATGTAAACGGCGACTACAGATCGTTTCGCTATATCTTTTAAGTTTAAAACAACCAGTCCTTATTTAATTACCCGCAGGCTCGGTCGTTTTTCACTCGACGAACCTGGAGCTGGCTCGGTGGGACTCGGTGGAGGTGGAGAGGAAGGCTCTGGCTCAAACATCATTCCCTGTCCGTTTTCCTTCGCATAAATCCCGAGAACCGCGTGGCAGGGCACAAAGATTTCCGTCGGAATTCCACCGAAGCGAGCACTGAAACGTACGCCAGCATTACCCAAATCCAAACCTAAAACTGCTCGGGGCGCTATGTTCAGCACGATCTGGCCATCTTTGTTGACGTACTGCTGCGGCACCTCAACACCCTGTGCCCGAGCGAACACCACCAGATAGGGCGTCAGGGAATTGTCCACAATCCAATCGTACAGGGCGCGAATAAAATATGGACGACTGGACGTCATGGTGGACTTGTTCACAGAGTCTTACCTCATTGCTGTTTCGTCACGCGGAGTGGATGGACCTTTCCCAGTCGGAGAGGCTTGCCTGAAATGATTCTCGCGTGAACACCCGCTCCATGTAATCCAGAAGCGGTTGAGTCTGGCGCGTCAGAGGGATATGGATATCGAAAACCGGCAGACGCCACAGGATAGGCGCGAGACAACAATCCAGCAAGGAGAAGTCCGGGCTCATAAAGAAAGGTTTGTCGGCGAAGATAGGCGCAACCGCTATCAAGCCATCGGCGAGCTGCTTGCGGGCATTGGCAAGCTGATCCTTGCTGCGGCTACGAAGTAAGCTGTCCACCAGCGGACACCAATCCTGCTCGACTCGATGGATATACTGGCGGATCTCGGCGCGAGCTACGGGGTAAACAGGGAGCAGCGGCGGATGCGGGAAACGCTCATCCAGATACTCCATTATGATCCGAGGCTCGTAGAGCGTCAGATCACGGTCGATCAGAGTTGGCAGAGAGGCGTAAGGGTTAGCCTCGAGCACTTCACGGGGCGGACTCTGGGGGTCGGCGGCGACAATCTCGACACCAACTCCTTTTTCCGCCAGAACCATACGCACTCTATGGCTGTAATGGTCCTTCACATCGGAAAAAAGCGCCGCTGCAGAGCGTTTGGCCGCACCAACCATCAGGATCACACCCCCCAGATTTGCCATCGGCGGAATGCCGTGGCCAGGATTTAAAGGGCCGCTTCGCGACCCCTATTTCTTAGTGGACGTCTTTCCAATACTCGCGATTCAACAGCCACGCGAACATCAGCAGGACCAACAGGAACAACATGACATAAATGCCTACGCGTTTACGATCAGAAGCGCCGGGCTCAGCAACGTATTCGAGGAAGTTGACCACATCGTAAACCACCCGCTCGAACTCATCACCATTCAGCGAACCCTTGATGTCTCCCGATGCAAGGCTGCCGCAGGGCACGCTGGTAGGCTCACCCACTTGATTGCGCTCGGTATTGCCATGGCTATCGACTTTCGGACCAGGGGCACATTCGAGGAGTCCTTGCAGCTCTAGCATCGCGTGCGGCATACCGACATTGGCAAACACCTTGTTGTTAACACCGGTTGGGCGAGTATCGTCACGATAGAACGTCAAGAGGTATGTATATAACCACTCCGGCGAGCGCGAGCGCGCAACCAGGCTGAGATCTGGCGGCGCGGCACCGAACCACTGTTTGGCTGTCGCGGTCGTCATGGAGATGGTCATCAATTCACCGATCTTTTGGTCCGTGAAAATGACGTTATCGAGCATCACCTGATCGGAAATGCCCAGGTCCTCAGCCACACGGCCATAACGGGAATAGCCCAGGCTGTGACAGCCCATGCAGTAACTGACGTAATACTTCAAACCGCGTTGCAACGACTCCTTGTCTTCAACATCGAAAGGTTTGTGCGGCTCCATGCACGGCACTGCACCGCAGGGACCGCCCTCAGTGGCGCCCACTGCTTTGATGGGCACAATAACCAGCACGATGAACAGTGCCAGGCCGCCGAATACCAGTCCTTTACTCAGTCCCGTCATACGCACACGATCGGGCACCGGCAGGCACTTTTCACGGCGAGTCCAAAACGGCATGCCGATAAAGTAGGCAAAATAAAGCACTGTACACACCTGAGCCAGAATCGTGCGGCCGGGAGTTGAGGGTTTTACACCGAGATAACCGAGAATAACGAAAGCCGCAGCGAACACAATCAGCGCAACGCGGCTAAAGGTGCCTTTGTAGCGAATGGATTTAACAGGACTTTTATCCAGCCAGGGCAATACGAACAGAATAGCAATCGCCGCAGCCATCACGATGAAGCCGAGAAACTTGGAGTTGAGCGGACCTATGTCGATAGTCACTGCGCGCAACATCGCGTAGAACGGTGTGAAATACCATACGGGCGCGATGTGCTCCGGAGTTTTCAGACCATTAGCCTGTTCAAAGTTGGCGTACTCAAGGAAAAAGCCACCCATTTCCGGTGCGAAAAAGATGATGCCGCAGAATGCGAACAGGAAGACGGTAACACCGACGATGTCATGAACGGTGTAATAGGGATGGAAAGCAATTCCATCCAAGGGAATACCGTTAGCGTCCTTGTTCTTTTTGATTTCCACACCGTCCGGATTATTGGAGCCCACTTGGTGCAACGCGAGAATATGGAGAACTACCAAAGCCAATAACACAATTGGCAGCGCTACCACGTGCAACGCGAAGAAACGATTGAGCGTTGCGCCGGAGATCAGGTAATCACCGCGGATCCACTGCACCAGATCTTCACCGACAACTGGAATGGCGCCGAACAGGTTCACGATAACCTGGGCTCCCCAATAGGACATTTGTCCCCAGGGCAACACGTAACCCATAAAGGCTTCGGCCATCAGCACTACGTAGATCAACATACCGAAGATCCACACCAGCTCCCGGGGCGCTTTATAAGAGCCGTACATCAAGCCACGGAACATATGCATATACACCACGACGAAAAACGCTGATGCGCCGGTGGAATGCATGTAGCGAAGAATATCGCCGTAAGGTACATCCCTCATGATGTATTCGACGGATGCAAACGCTCCATCCGCAGAGGGTTCATAGTTC
>JBQGED010000288.1:0-6006 GCA_052039425.1 Sphingobacterium griseoflavum
GCGCGCGAGGTTTTATATCCGGGAAAGATCGCCAATATGTTTATTTTTTTGGTGGCGGCAGGTGTGTTCGCGCGCTCGCTCGCCTGGATTATTGACGGCACACCGCGCTGGCCATTTCTGCTGTTTCTGTTGTTGGAAGCATTGGTGTTGGCAGTGGTGTTGGTCAAACTCAGGAGGCCGGTATGACAGAGCAGGATCGCTTGATTCCCATCGCGCCCGCGACACACAATCGCCGCGCGCTGATTTTGCCCGGCGGCGGTATGCGCGTGGCCTATCAGGCCGGTGTTATCAAGGCGCTCTATGATGCGGGGCTACGTTTTTCCTATGCGGATGGCACCTCCGGCGGCACCCTGAACCTTGGCGCACTACTCGGTGGACTTACCCCGGATCAACTCTGCGCGCGCTGGCGCACCCTCAATCCCACTGATTTTGTCTCCCTGCGCCCGCTGCGCGCTTACGCAAAATTCCCGGTGATGGGTGCGCTGGGGGATTTCGATACCATCGAATCCCGCATCTTTCCGCATTTGGGAATCGACGCTGCGCGGATTCGCCAGTCTCAGGGAACACTTAGCACATTCAATATCTGCGATTTTACCGACAAGATTGTGCGGCCGATTGCGCACACGGAAATTGTCCACGAACAGTTATTAGCGGCGATTTCACTGCCACTGGCGACGCCCCCCGTGCGTTATAACCGGCGTTTTTGGACCGATGCGGTGTGGATTCGCGATTCCAATTTGTTGGCCGCGGTGCAAGCCGGCAGCAACGAACTTTGGGTGGCGTGGTGTATCGGCAATACCCCGAGTTTTTCCGACGGTCTGTTGCAACAATACGTGCATATGATCGAAATGGCGACAGTGGGCGCGCTCAACGAAGAGCTCGCCGCTATCGCCGAAATCAATCAGCGCATTGCGCAGGGCGAACATCCTTACGGCCACGAACTACCGATCACGGTTCATATTATTCGCCCGGATATTCCCATTCCGCTCGATCCCGATTATTTGACCGGCAAAATCGACGGCAAAACGCTGATCGCCTACGGCTATCGCGATGCCTGTCGTTATTTCGACAACCTCAAAACCGAGGGCGTTGAGTTATCTCCCGAGGCGACAAAAATGCGCGACCCCGGCGAAGGCGTATTTTTTAGTGAAGTGATGAAAGGGCATTTGACCTTTGGCGAAACGGATCCGCAAAAAGGCAGCCGCCACCCGGCGGCCATGCCGGTCGCCATGCACGGCGCTATCGATATTCGCGACATCCGCGAATTTGTGCGGGACCCGCAGCATCGCGCCGAATTAAATGGCTTTCTGGAAATTCATCGCCTGGGAGGATGGCTGCCCGCCATGTGGGGCGAAGTCTGTCTGTTTTCACCGTCGCATCAGCCCAGCCTCAGTTACATGGCGTATGACATGAAAGTGGTGATCGGCGGTGAGCGGTATTTTTTCAAGGGCCGCAAACATGTGAAATTCGCCATGCCCTGGAAGTTGTGGGGCGCTACCACAACACTTTACGTCACCTTGCACCGAGGTGAATCCGATCAGGGCGAAATCGTCGCTGCGGGAATATTGCGCCTCGGCTTTATGGATTTGTTTTCCCTGGCGGCGACCTTGCAGGGCAAGGGCATTCTGAGCTGGCGTCGACGACTTGCCGCCGTTGGCCGATTCGTGAAATTTTTTACCGGCCAGATGGTGCGCATTTATATCTTGAGGAGACCCGCATGACGCAGATCTATCAAGCCAAGAGCACCAAGTTTCTGGTGACACCGGAGAAACAGGTTAAATGGTTTGATGTGCGGCAATTGCTGATCACCGCGTGGCAAACCCTGGCGGCCACGGTGGTCGGTGCCATGACTGGCAGACGCGAGCTGATGTCGGCGTTGGACCGCGAGGCGCTGCCCACCGCGGATTATTCCGCTCAGGAGGAAATCTGGCTCGATTATGTCGCCGATGCCGGTGACGGCTGGAATGCCACTCTGTCCGTCGCGTGGCTGCTCGGACGCGATGCCTTGGCGCTGCGCAAAGATGGCGCGGCGACACCGCAGCCCATATCCGCAGGCCAACACGAAATCGATCCGCAAATCGCAAATGCTGTCCATCTGCCCCACGGCCAGATACTGATTTTCGGCGGCGATCAGGTGTATCCCACCGCGTCTGCTCAGGCGTATCAGCAGCGCCTGGTCGATCCCTATAGCTGTGCGCGCTATTTTCAGAATCCTCCGCGGGATGTGTTTGCGTTGCCCGGCAATCACGACTGGTACGACGGTTTGACCAGCTTCCTCCGGCTGTTCTGTCAGGCGCAGGAGAACCGGCGCTGGTTGGGCGCCTGGGGAACCCGCCAGCGGCGCAGTTATTTCGCCATCAAACTGCCCCACGGTTGGTGGTTGTGGGGCGTGGATATGGCGCTGGAGGATGACCTGGACCCGCCGCAGTATGAATATTTCCGCGAGCGCTCGCGGGAGCTGGCGGCGGATGATCAGGTGATTCTCTGCCTGCCGACGCCGGTGTGGTTGAAGCGGGATGCCAGCGCGGCGATCAGCGATCAGGTGCAGTACCGCATGGCCAGCAAACTCAAAATCATCGCGGATTTGGCCGACGGCAATGGGCTGGCGCGGGCGCCGGTTTATCTGACCGGCGACAATCATCATTACGCGCATTATTTTTCCCCTGCCGCGGACGCCTCCCACTACATCGTGTGTGGCGGTGGCGGCGCCTTTGGGTTGGGCACCCTGAGTTTGCAATCCACGGTCAGGGTCGCCACCTCCAAGGAGCATTTTGTCAGCGCGGAATGCAAAACCTTGTTTCCGGATCGCGAGACGTCTAAACAATTGCGTCGCGGCGCGCTGAAGTTTGCTCTGCACAACATCTCGTTCACCTTATTGCTCACCTGTCTTCAGTTCATCACTTTGTGGCTGATGAACGCCGCCGCAGCCAATACCTCGGGCAGCTGGTTTGAACAGATGCTGCACGCCGACCGTTTCGCGCAGTTATGGCCGGAATTGACGCTGCTGTTGCGCGCGCCGGCAGCGACCCTGTGGCTGTTGCTGGTTTTGGTCGGATTTTGTGTGTACGCCTTTAGTGGCCAGACCGCGAGCGGATCGAAATGGCCGGCGATTGCGGCGGGACTGGGCCACGGATTGGCGCAGATATTGGGTTCAGTGGGATTGGTCTGGCTCGTCATCAAGCTGACCGCGTGCGTGCTGCCGGCACTCGGCATTTGGCATTTCGCTGCCGCGACCTTGGTGACTTTTGCGCTGCTGTTTTTTTATTGCGGCACCTTGTTTGGCATTTATCTGGTGTGTAGCCATAAGTTTTTGCATATGCACGATCAGGACGTTTTTTCCGCGCAGAGCATCGAGGATTACAAGAGTTTTTTGCGCATGAACATCACCGCGGACGGGTTGACAATCTATCCCATCGGCTTAAAAAAAGCCGCGCGGCGATGGCGGCCGGCACCGGGTGTACAGGTGGAAAAAGTGAATACGCAGGTGCAGTGCGTCACCGTGCCGGACAATTGTGTGCGGGTTTTTGATCCAGTCGACGAACTGACGCCGCATCAGATCGAACCACCGATTTTTATTCCAAGGAGGAAAAGCCGTGATCTATGACCAAGTCATTATCGGCAGCGGCTTCGGCGGCTCGGTTATGGCCTGTCGGCTGGCCAACGCGGGGCGGCAGGTACTCGTGTTGGAGCGGGGCCGCGAGTGGACGCCGGAGAGCTATCCCCGCGATCACCAGGGCGCCTGGATCTGGAACCACACCTGCCCCGAGAAACAGAACGGCTGGATTGATTTCCGGCTGATGGATCAGATGTGGGTGGCCCAGGGCGCGGGCGTCGGTGGCGGCTCGCTGATTTACGCCAATGTCAGTCTGGACGCCGACCCCAGCGTGTTCGACGACGGCTGGCCCGCCGCCATCAACGGCGATGTGCTGGCACCTTATTACGCGCAGGTGGGGGAGATGCTGGGGGTGCGCCGGCTGCCGGAAAACCAGTGGACGGAACGCACACGTTTGATGAAGGAGGCCGCCACCGCCATCGGCGAAGGCCATCGGTTCCGCCCGGTGGAGCTTGCGGTCACCTTCGACGATGACTGGCGCTACGACCAGCCGGATGCGCACAATCCCGCCCGCTCAAAAACCTGGGTAAACCCTCACGGTAAAAAACAGGGCACCTGCATCCACTGCGGCTACTGCGATATCGGTTGTCAGGTGCACGCCAAAAATACCCTGGATCTGAATTATCTGGCGGCCGCCCGCAACGCCGGCGCGGTTATTCAGCCCTTGTCACTGGTGACTCACCTCAAACCAATCGGCGATCACTGGCGGGTGTATTACGACCGTCTGGTAGATGGGCGCAGGGTACCGGAATACGTGGATGCCAAAGAAGTGATCCTGGCCGCCGGCTCCCTCGGCTCCACCGAGTTGTTATTACGCTGCCGCGATCAATATCGCACCTTGCCGAATTTACCCAACTCATTGGGACATGGCTGGAGTTCCAACGGCGATTTCCTCACCCCGGCGCTCTATACGGACCGGAAGATCTCGCCCACCATCGGGCCGACCATTTCCTCCGCCATCGATTTTCTCGACGGCCCGCAAGAGCACGGCGGCGGGCGGTTTTTTGTCGAAGACGGCGGCTTTCCCAATATCCTCACCACCTATATCACCGCGCGCCTGAAATCCGCCTCCCGCTTCAGCTTGGAGCGCCGCTTCCTGAAGCTCCTCGCCAAAAGCATCGGCAATGATGCCTTCGCCAATGTGATGCCCTGGTTTGGCCAGGCCGTGGACGGCGCCGATGGGAAGCTCTATCTCGGCCGGCGCTGGTTCAAGCCCTGGCAAACAATCCTCAAGTTGGATTGGAATCCCATGCGCTCGGAAACCGGCGTGGGCGGTATGGTGGCGATGCACGAAAAACTCTCCCGCGCCACCGGCGGCCAGCCGTTGGTCCCCGCTACCTGGACCGTGCTGCGGCAGCTGGTGACGCCGCATCCCCTAGGCGGCTGCAATATGGCGACTGGCGCTGCGGCGGGGGTGGTGGATCATAGGGGCAGAGTATTCGGCCACAAAGGGCTGTACGTTCTGGACGGCGCCATAGTGCCGCGCCCCATAGGGCTGAATCCGTCCAAAACCATTGCGGCGCTTGCCGAGCGGGCGGCGGATTTGATGATCAAGCCGCGTCGCGACGAGGCTGCTTGAAGAAGGAGGGGAATCGAAGAGAGGGTGGGGCAATGCCCCACACGGCGGTGCTTCAGCGATTGAGCAGGGCCGCAGTCACGTAAACCAGCGGGGCGTTCCAGTTGATGGTGACCTCGTTGGTGGAGTAACTGCACCAGCTGTCCACATAGGATTTGGCCGGTATTTTCGACGGATAGCCTGTGCAGGAATCCTGCTGACCATCGTGAGGACCGCCCACCAGGAAACCCGGCACCGGATCCGCTACGTTATCCGCCACAGTAACGCGGTGGTGCGGCTCTCTGGGTGACTTGCTGCCGAAGCCGGTGACAAAGGAGTAGTCGGTGGCGTTGCGCCCCAGCACGTAATCCTGCATGGCGTAGGCGGCGTTGTAATAGGAGACGTCTTTGGTCAGACGGTAAGCCTGTAACAACATCAATGCCTGGTTCATGCCGCCGCTGTTGGAGCCCCAGACGAAATCGTCCAGGGTCATGCTGACGCCGTAGGCGGAACTCGCCTGCAGACCCTTCAGGTAATCGGCGGTTGAAAGCAGCGCACTGGTCACTTTCTGATAGTCCGAAGAGCTCAACTTGCCCTGACCGTGGGTGGCCAGGGAGATATAACCCAGAGCGCCAACACCGCCCCACCAGGGGGCATAGGCCGGCGCGTCGGCCGCCCAGAATTCGTTGAGGTAGCTCTGCTCGCCGGTTTGCAGGAACAGCTCAGCCGCCGCCCAGGCAAATTCATCGTTGAAGGTAAGGTCGCCGTACTCTCCGGTTTTGATGTCGGTGGGCTGGCGATAGGGCACATTGGCATTGGCTTTGGCCCAGTTCCACGC
>JBQGED010000289.1:0-8183 GCA_052039425.1 Sphingobacterium griseoflavum
GCTATGGCTGCGTCTTTAACTCGGGTGGAGTAGGTTGGGTCGCGGACGACTTGCTCCACCGATGGGCCAGACGGAACACCACCAGGAAAAACACCGGGATAAAGAAAATTGCCAATGCGGTAGCGGAGAAAACTCCGCCGAATACGCCGGTACCAATGGCGTTCTGACTGCCAGAACCGGCGCCCGAACTCAACACCAGCGGTGTCACTCCGAGCATAAACGCCAGCGACGTCATGATGATTGGACGCAAGCGCATGCGAACGGCTTCCATGGTGGCATCAAAGAGGCTCATGCCTTCCTCATAGAGGCTCTTGGCGAATTCCACAATCAGAATGGCGTTCTTGGCGGACAGACCAATGGTGGTCAGCAAGCCGACCTGAAAGTAAACGTCATTGGACAGACCGCGCAGACTGGCGAATACCACCGCGCCCAAAACCCCGAGCGGGACGACCAGCATCACGGAGATCGGCACCGACCAACTCTCATAAAGCGCCGCCAAACAGAGAAACACCACCAGAATCGACAGAGCGTACAGCAGCGGCGCCTGGGCTCCGGACTGGCGCTCCTGAAAGGACAAGCCGGTCCACTCAAAACCAAATCCTGGGGGTAATTGCGCGGCCAACTCTTCCATGATGTTCATTGCATCGCCTGAGCTGACCCCCGGTGCGCCCGCGCCTTGGATATTGATTGAGGGTACACCGTTGTAGCGCTCCAAGCGGGGTGAGCCGTAGATCCAGCGACCGCTGGAGAAGGCGGAGAAGGGCACCATTTCGCCTTGGTTGTTGCGCACATACCAGTCGCCCACGTCCTCGGGCATCATGCGATATTGCGCGTCGCCCTGCACATACACCCTCTTGACCCTGCCTTTGTCGACAAAATCATTAACGTATGTCGCCGCCCACGCGGTGGAGAACACACTGTTGATGTCGCTAGTGGAAACGCCGAGCGCTGCAGCTTTCTCCAGGTCGAGATCCAATTTGAACTGTGGTGTGTCCTCCTGACCGTTGGGGCGCACACCTGTGAGTCGCGGTTCCTGGGCAGCAAGTCCAAGCAATTGGTTGCGTGCGCCCATCAGTGCCTCATGTCCTTGACCGGAGAGGTCCTGTAGCTGGAAGTTAAAGCCTGTGGCGGTGCCCAGCTGCGGAATGGACGGCGGCGCTATGGCAAACACCATGGCGTCTTTGTACTGCATGAAATGGCCCATGGCACGGCCGGCAATATTTTGCACCTTCTGCGCCGCGTCTGGACGCTCATCCCAGTCTTTCAATTTGACGAAAGCCATACCGTTGTTTTGGCCGCGGCCGCTGAAGCTGAAGCCGATGACGGAGAAGATCGAGGCCACATTGTCCTGCTCTTGCTGCAGGTAATAGTCCTCGATCCGGTCCATCACCGCGACAGAGCGCTCTTTAGTGGCACCCACAGGCAGCGTCATGATGGTGAACATGATGCCTTGGTCTTCGTCCGGCAGGAACGAACCCGGCAAGCGGGTGAACATCAGTCCGAGAACGCCAACGATGGCCACATAAATTGCCATATAGCGCCAGGGTCGTCGCAACATATGACCGACGCTGGACTGATAGCCATTGGTGGCACGGTTAAAAGTGCGGTTGAACCAACCGAAGAAGCCACGTTTATTTTCGTGGTGTTCATCCGGCGCTTTGAGCAGGCTGGCGCAGAGCGCTGGCGTCAGCGTCAGCGCCACCACAACAGACAGCACCATCGCCGATACCACTGTGATGGAGAACTGCCGATAAATAACCCCGGTGGAACCCCCAAAGAACGCCATGGGAACAAATACGGCGGAGAGCACCAAGGCGATCCCGATAAGGGCTCCGGTGATCTGATCCATGGATTTGCGTGTCGCTTCCCTGGGCGGCAGACCATCCTCGTGCATTACCCGTTCGACGTTTTCCACTACCACGATGGCGTCATCCACCAACAAGCCAATAGCGAGCACCATGCCGAACATGGTGAGGGTGTTGATGCTGAAATCAAAAGCAGCGAGCACCGCGAAAGTTCCGAGCAGTACTACAGGCACTGCGATAGTGGGGATGATGGTGGCGCGGATATTTTGCAGGAACAGGTACATCACAAAGAACACCAGAATGATGGCTTCGATCAGTGTGTGTACCACGCCTTCGATGGAGAGCTTGACGAACGGCGTGGTATCGAACGGATAAACGACTTCAAGCCCGCGAGGAAAAAATGGCTCCAGTTCGGCGATGCGGTCGCGTACACCTTGAGCGGTTTCCAGAGCGTTAGCGCCGGCCGCGAGCGTCACTGCCAGACCGGTGGCGGGCTGTTTGTTGTATTCCGTTTCGAACTGGTAGTTCTCGCCGCCGAGTTCCACCCGCGCCACATCGCCCAGGCGGATTTGCGAGCCGTCGCTGTTGACCCGCAGCAATATGTTGCGGAACTGCTCCGGCGTTTCCATACGCGTCTGCACCACAATGCTGGCGTTGACATCCTGGCCGGGCACGGCCGGGGTACCGCCGAGTTCGCCGGCAGCGATTTGCGCATTTTGCGCACGGATCGCACCGACGATATCCGTGGTGGTCAGGGCGTAGGCTGCGAGCTTCTCCGCGTCCAGCCAGATACGCATAGCGTACTGTGAACCAAAAATCTGGATTTGCCCGACGCCGCCCACGCGGCTGAGTGGTTCACGGATATTCGCGGCGACGTAGTCAGCAATATCGTACTTGTCCATGCTGCCGTCTTTGGAGACGAAGCCCAAAACCATCAAAAAACCGGCGGATGATTTGTTCACCCTTATGCCCTGTTCCTGTACTTCTTGTGGCAATAGAGGCATGGCGGCTTGCAGTTTGTTCTGGACTTGTACCTGGGCGATATCCGGATCGGTACCCGCCTTGAAGGTAAGGGTTACTTCAGCGCGACCACTGGATTCCGACGTGGATGACATGTACTCCACGTTATCTATCCCGGTGATGTTCTGCTCGATGATCTGCACCACAGCATCTTCCAGTGTCTTAGCAGAAGCGCCGGGATAGGTTGCACTAATGCTGACAGAGGGCGGCGCTACCTCGGGGTATTGCGCCACCGGCAACTGGGAGATCGATAGCACCCCGGCCAGCATGATGACAATGGAGATAACCCAGGCGAATACCGGGCGGTCAATAAAAAATCTAGCCATGGTCAGTCTCCGCTTGCGTCAGCTTGGCTGACCTGCGGCGCCGCGGCCTCCGCAGGTTTGACCGTTGCACCTGGAGCGACTTTCTGCAACCCCTCAACAATCACTCGATCGCCTGCGGACAAGCCGTTCTCGACGAGCCAGTTGTTGCCGATGGCGCGGCTGGCAGTGAGTGTGCGCACTTCGACTTTATTGTCCGCATTTACTACGAGCGCCGTGGCATTGCCTTCGCGGTCGCGGGTGACGCCACGCTGCGGCACCAACAATGCCTGGCCGCGCACGCCTTCTTGAATCTCCGCACGCACGAACATACCTGGCAACAGCAGGTGGTCCGGGTTAGGGAAAAGAGCACGCACAACTACCGTGCCGGTGGTTTCATTGACGTTCATTTCCGTAAATTGCAGTTCACCCTTATGCGGGTAAACAGTGCCGTCTTCCAAAGTGATCGTAACGGGCGCGCTATCCCGCGCAGCCAACTCGCCACTCATAATCTGACGACGCAGGTCGAGAATACGCGCGGCAGGTTGAGCGAGATCAACGTAAATGGGATCGAGCTGGTGAATGGTGGCCAAGACTCCCGCCTGCTGTGCGGAGACGAGGGCGCCCTCAGTCACGCTGGATTTACCGATACGGCCGCTGATGGGTGCCACTACACGGGTGTAATCCAAATCGATCTGAGCAGTGACGAGCGCCGCTTCACTTACTGCCACATCTGCCGCCGCCTGACGCGAGGTGGCAAGGGCGTCGTCATAGTTCTGCTGACTAATGGCCTTCTGTCCCAGCAGGTTTTCGTAACGCTTTTCCCGCGCCTGGGCGCTGGTAGCATTGGCTTTGGCTTTGGCCAGATTGGCTTTGGCGGTTTGCACGGCGGCTTCATAACGCTCTGCGTCTATTTGATAAAGCTGCTGGCCTGCCTCTACAGTTGTGCCTTCTTCAAACAGGCGCCGCTGCAATAGGCCACTGACCTGCGGGCGTACTTCCGCTTTGCGGAAGGCTACGGCTCGACCCGGCAGCTCCGTAGTAAGGTTGACCTGTTGTGGCGCTACGGTGACTACCGTGACTTCCGCCGGAGGGCGCTCACCGGTTGCGGCTGGCTGCTTGTCCTGACAGGCAGTCAGAAAAATTCCGATGGCCCCGGCAAACAGGAGTGGACGGAGTGAAGAAGGGCACTGCATGGGTAGTCCTCTGCGCAATGTACTTGTTAATGACAATCGTTAATTTGAGTTATGCGGATGCTGAGAAATGGAATCCCAGCTGGCGCGGATGATTTCGTCCAGCGGAAGCTCGTCGACATTGACAAGACCAAGATGAAATTTGCGCGCAAGACTTAGAAAAAGATCAAAGCCAAGAGTGGCAAGAATCTCATTCGACAAGGGTTTAACCAAACCGGCACTGCGGCAGGCTTCGAAAAAATCCGTCAATGGCCGAAAGGCCTGCCAGGCATCTTCGTGGTGATCACGCAGCACGTCTGCTGGCAGATGATCAAACTGGCCTTTGCTCATTAACATGTTAGGGTTCTGGAGGCAGAAGCGCCAAAATCCGAGGCAAATATGCCGATATTGCTCGGGCAAAGGTGCTTCCGGATTGTGGCCTGCCAACACATGATGGGCGAAGGTTTGGATGATTTCCTGGTGCAACTGGCGTATCAAGTCCTCTCGATCCTTGAAGTATAGGTAAAGCGTCCCTGCCGCTACTCCCGCCCGCTCAGCCAACTGCTTCATGGAAAACCCATGAAAGCCGCAGGTCGCCAATAGCTCCAGCGTTGCACATAGGATTAACGTGCGTTTATCTGAGGTGGTGCTATCGGTGAGCATAGAAGACAGAGGGTCTGAATGAACGTTCATTCAGTATAGGGGCCATCAAATTCCGTGACAACCCGGCAACTGAGTTGAGAGGTAATTAGGCGATCAACGGCAAACGGGTGTGCAAAAGGCAGAGGGGGTCACACCCCCGCTGGAATCAGGTTCTTGATGATACAAAAGTCCGGCGCGCACGCGCGGTGGCGCGCAAGGTAGTGGAGCGCTTCGCAGGCTGCCATTCATCAAAACTTTGAATTGGCATCTCACGCCATACCTCGCCCGGCAGCGCAGGTTTTGCGGGCTCATTTATGGCTTGGGTGTCTGCTGCTTTGGGCAATATCTCGGCTAAATCGCGCAGTACCGGTATTTCGGTCGATTCGCTAGGGCAGAGGAACATGCCCAAGCGCCGCGAAAGACGGCCGAGAGTGAAACTGCTGGAGTAACGCACTATGGGTGCGGCGAGAATCAGTCCAGCTATTACTGGTGTCAGCCACCAGAAAAATACCGGCGAGTACAGATAAGTGATGCTTCCCCAAGCGATGGCGACCAGGCCGACAAATGCCGTGCGGTAAAGCGCTTGGCCCCAGGGGATCATTCGACCTTCGCGGGATTGTGCATCCCAGCGGACTTTGCGGCCGAGGAATACACATATAACAAAATAGGAATGAAACACCATCATCAACGGCGCAATCAAAATCGCAAACACGATTTCGACGAATGTACTGACCAGCAATCGCGCCGCACCGCCAAAGGCGTCACGACGGTGTGTCAGGGCCACGATTAAACTCATCAGCTTGGGCAACAACAGCAGCGCTGCCGTGAGATAAAGCATGGAGAAAATAAGATCGGTTTTAGCGATCTGCCAATCTGGAAATAACTGATATCCACTGCTGAAAAATACGTTGCTTGTTGCTGCACGCATTAGTGCATCCACTGTACTTAAGGCAAGCATTAACAACCACACAAGCGTGGAAATATAAGCGACCGCGCCAAAGAGAAAATGCAGGCGGCTAATGGTATGCAGGCCACGTGCGTGCAGCAGCGCCAGATGTTGAATATTGCCTTGTACCCAGCGGCGGTCTCGGGTGGCGTAATCCAATAAATTACTCGGCACTTCCTCATAACTGCCCTCGAGTTCGGCGAGAAGAAACACATCCCAACCCGCGCGCCGCAGTAGGGCAGCCTCGACAAAATCGTGACTTAAAATTTCGCCACCAAATGCGCCTTTTCCCGGAAGAGATGGCAGACCGCAGGATTCGAGGAAAGCATCCACCCGGATAATGGCGTTGTGACCCCAGTAGTTGGCGCAATCGGTTTGCCAGAATGCTAAGCCGGTCGCCAGCATGGGACTGTTGAGGGCGGCGGCAAATTGAAGAAAGCGGCCGAACAACGTGGTTTGACGTACGGGGATAGGTACGGTTTGGATTAGTCCGGCTTGCGGGTTTGCCTCCATAGTCGCAACCAGCGTGAGGACGCATTCACCCGTCATAATGCTGTCAGCGTCCAGGATCACCATATGATCATAGTGCGCGCCCCAGCGCTGGCAGAAGTCTGCGAGATTGCCGACTTTGCGATGTTTATTCTCCTCACGGCGGCGGTAAAACGCATGTTTTGCCAGTTCGCCCAGACGCGCCATCATTGCGTGCCAGCAGGCTAGCTCCGCTTTGACGAGGTCCGGATCCTGGGTGTCGCTGAGCATATAAAAATCAAAGGCGTCGAGCTGGCCGGTTTTGGCAACGGAGCGTAAATTCGCTTCAAACCCCGCCATAATGCGGGCGGTTTCTTCGTTATATACCGGCATTACGACCGCAGTGCGACTTTTCAGTTGATGCAGATTGCGAATATCTATATGGCGACGCCGGCAAAGTGTGAGGGGATCCAGACGCAGCATCTGCAACACAAAGCCTATGGCACCGCTCCAGAAAGCGATAACAATCCAACTGAAAGTAACTGAAAACAACAGCAGTAATGAGACTTCGAGCAGAGTCGTGCCATTGGCGCTCAGTATGTCGAACATCAACCAAACGCCAATCGCCACAGTGATGGCGGACAGGACAGAGACGAACAGCTGACGAGCCAGTTTTCCCGGTGCCCGCAAGCGAGTTGCTATGCCGGCATTAACGAACGGCGGTTGGAGACCAGACATAATTCCACACCTCACTTAAACGCTGCTCTCGAAGAGCCAAAAACAAACGCATATCTACAGGCGCATCACTTTGAGGATTCAGCTTGAAAGAAACGCGCCAGGTATGACCATCAGGCAGGCGGGTGACATGTATATCTTCCGCGTTGCCATTGTTGATCTGTAAATCGGGAGTGAGCTGTAGGGCCGCGGGAATACTTGCAAGCGCACCACCGGCAAAATCCACGATAAATTGACGCTTGCTGCGCGGCGGCGGATTGGAATGGCCTGGCAGTGCTGCCCACCCGATTCGCGTACGTACTACGTGGGCTTTGTCGTGTTGCGGTAGCCGGTCATCAAAGGTAGTCATGCGATAGCGAAAGCGCCATTCGGAACCGGCCTTCACTTGTGCAGCCGGTACCCAATAGCTCACCACGTTATCGTTGGTTTCCGCGTCTGTCGGAATCTCCACCAGTTCAAGTCGGCCATCACCCCATTCCCCTTCCGGCTCTATCCAAAGGCTGGGGCGAAGCTCATATTTCGCTTCCGTATCTTGATAATTATCGAAATTTCGGTCGCGCTGGAGCAGACCAAAACCTAATGGGTTTTTGTCCTGCAACGAGGTAACCCGCAATTCCGGAGAATTGGTGAGAGGCCGCCAAATCCATTCGCCGGCGCCGGTCTGCATCAACAAACCATCGGAGTCATGCACTTCAGGACGAAAATCATCAATAAAACGTGTGCGATTTTCGCCGTAGAAAAACATGCTGGTTAACGGCGCAATGCCAAGCTTTTGAATATCGCGGCGGGCGAACAAACGCGCTTCCACCGTGACAGTTGTGGGTGCGCCCGGGAAAACTTCAAAGCTATAAGCTCCTGTCAAAGAAGGGCTGTCGAGCAGGGCGATGATCCAGAGTCGTGACGCGTCGGCCGTAGGCTTGACCAGCCAAAATTCACGAAAAGTCGGGAATTCCTCTCCCAAACTTTCCGCAGTGTTAATTGCGAGGCCGCGCGCGGATAATCCATACACTTGCCCGGGACCCACTAAGCGGAAATAAGACGCTCCCTGGAATACCAAAAATTCATCTTTGTAATTTGGATTATTCAACGGGTA
>JBQGED010000290.1:0-10615 GCA_052039425.1 Sphingobacterium griseoflavum
CCTTCAAGGTCGTCGTGTGAAACGCCTCCACGGCCGTTTTGCGCTGTCATGTCTTTTTGCATCGTCATAAGAGTCTCCTTATTTTTTATATTTAATATGAGGAATTACCAATGCAAAAAATGGGCACGGTATGCCCAAAAGGAATTTAGAGGAAATCAGGATTTTTGTGATTGTGGCAGCGTAATATTAACCAGCTTCCAAATCGCGCCGCGGCGCTGCAGGATGAGGCGCATTTCCGTTCCCTTAGTGTCGGGCAACCAAACGGAAAATTGCTCAAGGGAGTCATAGGTGAAGCGGGCGTTATCAAAGACCTTCTGCTTTTCTTCAGTCTGCGCTGCTGGGGGCGTTTCGCCTCCCTGCGACAGGGACCGCTTACCGACCATTAAGTTAGCCAGCCCCTCTGGGGTCACGAGAGACTCAACCATGCTGTCCACTAACTTGGCTTTAAAGCCGTTCATTAAAGCGGAGAGAAAATTGGCTTGCTCAGCGCTTTCATTAAGATACGTAGCGTTGAGCTGCTCTTTAAGATTTTGGCGCAGAGACGGAAAGTCGATGTAGCGAACCAGGGTGGCCGAGTCATTTGTGGCCAAGCCTTTTTGGATAGCGCGAACGCTGAGATACGGAGCTGCAGCGAAATACCCCGCTGCTATCACCAGCAACAACACAACCCCGAGCAGCAGTTTTTTCATAACGCGTTTCTCACACTTTTAATACATCGCAGCGCGCAACAAAGCTCAGCGCGGCGTATACGCATTTACACACTCCGCAATCAATGCGGGGCCGCGGTAGATAAATCCGCTATAGATCTGCACCAGCTTAGCTCCAGCAGCAAATTTCGCTTCGGCATCCGCGCCGCTCATAATCCCGCCTACGCCGATCACCGGAATACTGTCCCCCAAATAATCGGTCAGCACCTTGATGACATGAGTGGACATGTCGCGCACCGGCGCGCCACTCAGCCCACCGCTCTCTCTTGCATGGGGAGAGTCATCGACCCCTTTGCGCGACAACGTGGTATTGGTGGCAATAATTGCGTCGATCTGATGATCCTGCAGCGTAGAGGCAACTGCACGAACGTCGTCGTCATTCATATCGGGGGCGATTTTCACCGCAATCGGTACATAACGCACGTAACGTTCAGCAAGAATTTTTTGCTCCGCTTTGATACCGGCCACCAATTGCGCGAGGGATTCACCAAATTGCAGGCTGCGCAATCCGGGCGTGTTGGGCGAGGAGATATTGACGGTGATGTAATCCGCGTGGGCATAAACCGCGCGCAGACAAATTAGATAATCATCCAGAGCACGGTCGTCGGGAGTGTTTTTATTTTTTCCGATATTGATTCCGAGCACGCCTTTGAAGCTGCGTTTTTTCACCTGGGCCACCAGGTGCTCGACACCTTTATTGTTGAAGCCCATGCGGTTAATGATGGCCTGCTGTTCCGGCAGTCGGAACAGGCGCGGTTGCGGATTGCCCGGCTGCGGCAGAGGCGTGATGGTGCCGATTTCAACAAAGCCAAAACCCAGATCACCCAGAGCATTCAGATAGTCGCCATTTTTATCCAGCCCCGCCGCCAAGCCCACCGGGTTGGGGAAGGTCAGTCCCATGACCTCCACCGGCTTTTGCGGTTGCGTCATCATCAGTTTGAGCAAGCCCAGCCTGTGCGCGGCACCCATCCAGTCAAGGGCGATTTCGTGGCTCAACTCGGGGGGCATGGCAAACAGAATCTTCTTGGCTAATCCGTACATAGGGGGCTCGCAACTGGAGGAAAAGCGCGGATTCTAGTGGAGACGGCCGGGCGCGACCACTGGCGATCAACCATTACTCGGCCCCAACCGACGTATATCCACCAGTTTACCCGCCGAAGTAATGGTGATTTCGAAGATGCCATCAACCCCGTTTTCCGTCACAAAACGCTGTAGCAAATTGGCGGGGAACTGCACCACCCGCCCCTGCAGATCGCGGGCGAGCACGTTGCGCACCGCGCCACGGTAATACCTGAGATATTCGTCCGCTGACAGGTTCAGCGGCACAATCACCTGGCGCAGATTGTCAGCCACTCTCGGTACGCTCCGACAATCGCCCGAGATGAGCCAGCTCCATTAATTGCCGCGTGGCCACAGAGAACAGCGCAAAATCCGCATGTTGCGATGCCTGGATTTCCTTCACCATGGCCGCCCAGCGCTGTACCCACGGATTGCTGTCAGCGAGCCACTCTCCAAGGATATCGAGGGATTGCGCAGGCGGACCCGCCTGCAGAATGGTAACGGTGATCGCACGCAATTGCGCCTCGAGGTCGTCCAAAAATGCCTCCCGCGCTATGGCCTGCCAGTATGTCTGGACCTCGGCGTCCGACAAACGCGTCGCCAGTGCGTCCACCCCCAGACGATCATGCAATGCGTAAAACACCCGCGCCGCAGTGGCTATGTCACAGCCGGCATTGTGGGCAGCTTCAAGCACACAAAGGCCGGAGAAAAGATTGTCGGGCATGGCGAGTTGCTGTGCCCATTGCAGCGCTATGCCAGCGTTGCGGTAGTGCTCGCATCGCGTCAGCCAGGTTTCATGCGCTGCGCCTATCAAAACATCGCCAACCATGGCGTTGATTTGCTGAATGCCCGCTTGAAAGCTCTCTACTTCTTGCTCCGGCGCGCGCTCCACCTCAGTTTTGCGGCGACGGGCGATAAACCAACGGGTTGCCCGGCGCACGCGGCGCTCCATATTGATCATCATGTCGCCCTGGAGGTCCGCAGGCACTTGGTTATCCAGCTCTGCCAGATAGCGGAGAAAATCATCCAAACGGAAAACATCCCGGGCAATCGCAAAGGCCAGAGCTATATTTTTGAGCGTGCCGCCGGTCGCACTTTGCAAACGATAGGCCGCAGTAATTCCGAGTGTATTAATGAGATCGTTGGCGGTCTGCGTCGCCACAATTTCCCGCATCAGACGATGCCGGTAAATCCGCTCGCGATAGAGATTGCACAAGTGTGCAGGGAAGGCTTTTTCCACACTTTTCTGCAAATAAGGCTCGGTTGCGATATTTTCCGCAACAAAGGCATCTTTCAGCATCACTTTGGCGTAGGACAACAATATCGCCAATTCCGGGCGAGTGAGCGGCTGGGATTTATGCAGACGCTCGGTGAATTGTTCATCACTCGGAAGAAATTCCAATTTGCGGTTGAGCAGCCCCTGCCCTTGCAGAAAATGGATAAATCGCCCGTATTCGCGCATACGCGAACCCGCTTGGCGCTGGGCAATGCTGAGGGCGAATGTCTGGCGATAATTGTCCAGCAGGACCAGTTCAGCCACCGCATTGGTCATATCGCCGAGCAATTGATTGCGGTGTTTGGTCGTGAGGTCGCTGTCGGCAACCATTTCGTCCAACAGAATTTTGATGTTCACTTCATGGTCGGAACAATCGACGCCGCCAGAATTATCAATAAAGTCAGTATTGCAAGCACCGCCGTGCAGAGCGTATTCCACCCGCCCCAACTGCGTCATACCTAAATTGCCGCCCTCGCCCACTACTTTGCAGCGCAGATCGGCGCCATTCACGCGCAGCGCGTCGTTGGTTTTATCGCCGACATCGACGTTATTTTCATGAGTGGCTTTTATATAGGTGCCTATGCCGCCGTTCCACAATAAATCCACTGGCGCGCGCAAAATCGCGCTGATTAATTCCGTCGGTGCAAGCCGTTTTTCCTCTATGGCAAGCGCACGTTGCATTTGCGGCGTGATCACGACGAATTTCTGGCTGCGGGAAAAAACGCCACCGCCTTCGGAAATCAAAGTCTGATCATAATCCGCCCAAGTACTGCGCGGCAGATTGAATAAGCGCTGCCGCTCCGCGAAAGAAGCCTCGGCATTCGGATCAGGGTCGATAAAAATATGCTGATGATTAAACGCGGCTATCAAACGGGTACACCGCGACAACAACATGCCGTTGCCAAACACATCCCCGGACATATCACCTATGCCGACGCAGGTAAATTCCTGCTGTTGGATATTGATACCGCGCTCGCGAAAATGTCGCTGCACGGAAATCCAGGCACCGCGTGCAGTAATGGCCATCTTTTTATGGTCGTAACCCTGGCTGCCGCCGGAGGCAAACGCATCGCCCAGCCAATGGCCGTATTCCTGGGAAATAGCGTTGGCGATATCCGAAAAACTCGCTGTGCCTTTATCCGCCGCGACAACCAGATAAGGGTCCGGCTCATCCCGACAAATCACGCCCGCCGGGCGCACCAGCTCGCCATCGCGATAGTTGTCGGTGAGATCCAACAAGCCGCGGATAAAAATTTTGTAGCATTCAATTCCTTCCGCCTGGATTTCGTCGCGCGAATTGCACAAATGCAATTTTTTGCCAACAAATCCGCCTTTGGCGCCATTGGGCACGATAACCGCATTTTTCACCTGCTGTGCTTTTACCAGTCCGAGAACTTCCGTGCGATAATCCTGCAAACGATCAGACCAGCGCAACCCGCCGCGCGCGACCTTGGCACCGCGCAGATGGACGCCTTCCACTCGTGGTGAATACACATAAATTTCGAACAGCGGGCGCGGCTCCGGAATATTGCTGATCTCCCTCGGACTGAATTTGAAAGACATATAATCCTTGTCTTCAGCGGCGGCATTTTTCTGATAAAAATTCGTGCGCAAGGTGGCGTTGATCAATTCGAAATAGCGGCGGAGGATTTTATCTTCGTTGAGATTTTCCAACGTATCCAGACTCTGCAGAATTTTTTCCCGCAAGCGCTCCACCCGCGCTTCCGGTTTATTCTGCTCGGCATTAATGCGCGGATCGAAATAGGCTTTGAATAAGGCCACCAAATTGCGGGTAATATCGGATTGGTTCACCAGGGTTTCGGCAATGTAATCCTGGCTGTACGTAAAAGCGGTCTGCTTCATATAGCCAGCATAGGCGCGCAGCATGCTGACTTCGCGCCAGCTCAATCGAGCGCCGAGCACCAGGCGGTTAAAGGCATCGTTTTCAGTCTGCTGATGCCAGATCGCCGCAAAAGCCTGCTCGAATAATTTGCTGACAGCATGCACGTCCAATTTCACCGAAAGCCTGAGCGCCAGACTGAAATCGTGCATCCACACCGTAGCGCCGTCTGCACGTTGAATTTTGTACGGATGCTCTCCCAGTACCCGTAGCCCTAGATGTTCGAGCACCGGAATCACATCGGACAATTCCAGCGACTGGTTCAACTGCATGACTTTAAAGCGCATGCGATCATCCGGCGTGCCGACCGGGTGATAAAACAGCATGGCCACATCGCGATCCGCCTGGAGCGACTCGATCATCTGAATATCTTTCACCGCTGCACGCGCGTCGTAATCCTCTTGATAACTGACTCCGAACGCCCCCATGTACTGACGGTGATACTGCAGCCCACGCCCTTCGCCGAACGCCTCTATCAAAGCGGATTCGAACCGGTCGTCCCAGCCGCGGCTGATTTCGATAATGCCCTCCTCCAGATATTTGGGATCGCATTGCGGCACGACACCGTCGGGCAGGCGGAAAACCATATAAGCGCGCGCGAGAATCGACTCGGAAAAATGCGTGGTCGAATCCAATTCCTGGGATTGAATAGCGTTGCCAATTAATTTTTCGATTTTTATTCTCACCCGCGTGTTGTAAATATCCCGCGGTACGTACACGACGCAATTGACGAATTTGCCGAAAGGATCATTGCGCGCAAATAAACGCACCACTCGGCGCTCATTAATGCGCGTGACACCCATGATGGTCTGGAACAGAGTTTCCCGGTCCGACTGAAACAGTTCATCGCGGGGGAAACTTTCAATGGCGCGCACCATGTTTTTGCCGTCGTGGCTGACTGGCGCAAGGCCGGAGCGCGCCATTATGTAATCCACTTTCTGGCGCAGCAGCGGAATGGCGCGCGGACTTAGGCTGTACACCGCGTAGGTGAACAAACCGAGAATGCGCAGCTCTCCAATTACCTTGCCCTCCGGTGACAAACGCTTCACCACTACATAATCGGGGTACACCCGTCGGTGCACGGTGGAGCGCGTTGCGGATTTGCTGAAGGAGATCAGATCCGCCCCGGAATAAAAAGCTGCAGCGCCCTCCGCCTCTCCCTGCGGCTGTAGCCGGCGGAAAACGCCGAGCCGCGTTTCCGAATCTTCGCGCAGCTGCAGATTTTCCCCCGGCGCAGCCAAGTCGAGGGTGCGCATACCGAGGAAGGTGAAGTGAGAATCCTCCAGCCAATCGAGAAATGCCCGGCATTCATCTGCATGAGCCTGATCAGGGGCAAAGCGCAAATGGTCCCGGGTCGTGCGCAGCACTTCGATCATCGGCAGATAGTCGGCCACGACGGTGGCGACTTCGGCGAGCACATCCTTGATGGCGCTCTGAATTTCCAGGCGTTCCTCTTCTGAGGCCATCAACGCGACTTCGAGAAAAATCACCGCTTCCTGCTGCCAATGGCCGGCGGTATCACGGGATTGCGAGATGGCTTGCAGGGCGGTTACTTCGCCGTCGTCATTGCGCGCAACATCCACCAGCGTGCTTTTGATCGCATGCAGGGTCATGGCGCGGCGGTTGAGCTCCAGCCGCAGGGAATCCACCAGAAACGGCATATCTTTCTGCCGCACTATGATGACGGAGCCGTTGCACAGCCAGCCGTCCTCTTCGAGAGAGGGGTTGAAGGTTCTAACGTAAGTGGGCTGATTGGTGTTGCGCAGGGCGAGCCAGAGGGAATAGCAGCAGCCGGCAATGTCCGGAATCTTCCGCCACTGCCAGTCGTCCATGTTGAGCTGCATCCAGAAAATCCGCACGAAGGTGCGATAGAGATCGAGGTCGGGTTGTTCCGCGCGCTCCCGGTCTATGTGTTCGAGTACTTGGTCGAGCAGGCGGTATTTGATTGACTCACCCGGTTCCGGGATTTTGGCTGTCATTTTGCGACTCCTATGGCTAACACCGGCCCTATGGCCTTTGGGTGTGACTCGAGGGCAGCGCGCCGGTTTCCCGCTTCTATTGAAGTCCTTTAATATGCCCTTACATAAGCATAGCTAATTTGCCCGCCAACCCAGGGCGCCCCACGCGGCGACACTCTGCAGCGCAAGGCAACCGGAACTGATATCCAAGACCGCAGTCTACGGCGGTCTTGTTGTTTTTATGATTTAAAAAAGCTTCCAGCTAAAAAAGCGCAGGCCCCAGGCCCCGCACCCGACATACGGAAAACAATATGGGTTCAACACGCGACGCAGTCTCTTCCATTCAACATTGGCTCAATAGCCAGATCGTAGGCCAACCCCAACTTATCGACCGCCTGCTCATCGCATTGATTGCCGATGGCCACCTTCTTGTCGAAGGCGCTCCCGGTTTGGCCAAGACCAAGGCGATCAAAACGTTGGCCGATGTTATTCAAGGCGATTTCCACCGCATTCAATTCACCCCGGACCTGTTGCCCTCGGACGTGACTGGCACCGACATCTACCGACCGGAAACCGGCACCTTTGAATTCCAGAAAGGCCCGATTTTTCATAACTTGGTACTGGCGGATGAAATCAACCGGGCACCCGCCAAAGTGCAATCGGCACTCTTGGAAGCCATGGCGGAGCGCCAGATTAGCGTGGGCAAGCACACCTACAAACTGCCCACGCTGTTCCTGGTGATGGCGACGCAAAACCCCATCGAGCAGGAAGGGACCTACCCGCTGCCGGAAGCTCAGCTCGACCGTTTTCTAATGCATGTGCGAGTGTCCTACCCCAGTGTGGAGGCGGAGCGGGAAATCCTGCGCCTCACCCGCGCCGAATCCAATACCCGCCAAGCGCGCCCGACGCCGCCGGCGGAAGTGACCCAGGATGTCTTGTTCGCCGCGCGCCAGGAGGCTTTGACCATTCATATGGCGCCGGCGGTGGAGGAATACATCGTCCAACTCACCGCCGCCACCCGCCAACCATCGGTCTACAACGCCGAGCTGGCGCGCTGGATCGAATACGGTGTCAGCCCGCGGGCCACCATAGGTCTCGACCGCTGCGCCCGCGCTCACGCCTGGCTCGCCGGCAAGGATTTTGTTAGCCCTGATGATGTTCAGGCGGTGCTCCACGACGTCTTCCGCCACCGTCTGCTACTCAGCTTCGAGGCGGAAGCCAGCGGCCAGAATCCTGATCGGGTGATCGATCAACTGCTCGAATACGTGCCGGTACTTTGATGGCCGACGCTGCTTCGCCTTCAAAAGCTTTGCCTTCAGACTCCAACGCTTTGCCTTCAGGTTCCAAAGCTTTGCGTTCAGATTCCAAAAGCACCACCAACACGACCGGCGCTTACACCTCGGTGGACGAACTGCTGCGCCTGCGTCACCTCAGCCGCGATCTCACTCTGACCATGCGCAAGCGCAGTCAGGCTCTGCTGGAAGGCTCCGTACGCACCCGCTATCGCGGTCGCGGTATGGAGTTCGCTGAGGTGCGTCCCTACCAGCCCGGCGACGATATTCGCACCATCGACTGGCGGGTCACCGCGCGGGTGCAAGCGCCCTACACCAAACTGTTTCAAGAAGAGCGCGAGCGGCCCATTTTTGTGATGGTGGATCAGCGCTCGCCCATGTTTTTCGGCAGCCGCCTCTGTTTCAAATCCGTGTTCGCCGCGCAGGTCGCCAGCGTGGTGGCCTGGATTGCCAATCACAACAGCGACCGTATCGGTGGGCTGTTGTTTGGCGACAGCCGCCAGGGGGATATCCGAGCCAAACGCAGTCAGCACGCCGTGCTTGATCTGTTGCATCAACTGGTGGAATTCAATCGCGCCTTAACAGGACCGATCGCCCCAACCGGCAGTACTCCCCTTCTCGATATGCTGACGGAAACCAGCCGTATCGCCCGCCCCGGCAGCTTGGTGATCCTGATTTCCGACTTCCACGATTTCACCCACACCTGCCGGGAGCCGTTGAGCCAACTGGCAAAACGCTCGGATGTGATGGCATTGCACGTCTACGATCCACTGGAACGCCAGCTTCCCCATGCCGCGCGCTTGGCCATCTCCGACGGCCAGCAGCGTCTGACGCTAGATGTCAGTACTGTCGCTCAACCGTTTCAGGCGGCATTCGAGAAGCATCAGGCCGAGCTGCGCCAAAGCTGTAGCACCTCCGGTGTGCAATATGTGCATGCGCCGATCAGTCAGCCGCTGGAAGGGTTTGTTCGCGATCTGTTCAGCCCGCGCCGTAAAAGCCGGCATAACGCGGGAGGTCAGCCATGACTCCGGCGCAACAACCATCCCTGCCGCCAGAGGCGCTGGAGCTGTTGGAGCAGATGCACAACATTTTTGTGCCCCAAGCCGTCAGCTGGTGGCCTCCCGCGTTCGGTTGGTGGGCCGCAACGATTTCACTGCTTGGCGCTCTGGTGCTTGCCCTCATCGCCTACCTTATCAAGCGCCGTCAAGAGGCCTACCGACGCACCGCAATTAAACTGCTGGACCAACTGCGTGAATATCCAGATACGCAACTGCCTACCGAGGCCAACCGCTTGCTGAAACGAGTCGCTTTGGCGGCTTTTCCCGCTGAGAAGCTGGCCATTAATCAAGCCTTCGGTGAGGACTGGGTGGCGTGGCTGAATGCGCGCTGCCGGAATCTGGTGTTCTCTGGATCAGCCGCAGCAGCGCTGGCGCGTGGCGGCTACCAACAGGATGCTGCTTATCCGCGCGAAGAATTGCTCGCATGCGTGCGCCGCTGGATTGCAGATCATCAACGCGCCCTGGGCCGGGTACCCGTACGGAGGCCGGCGCATGTTTGAGTTTGCCTTGCCGTGGATGTTTGCCCTGCTGCCGCTGCCGCTGCTGGTGTATTGGCTATTACCAGCGCTGGTCCGCCAGGAAGCGGCACTGCGCGTGCCGTTTTTTCAGCAGATCGCCGGTTTGCAACAACAGCAGATCACCCGCTCCGCCAGCCGCTGGCTGCAGCGCCTGCTGCTGACACTGGTCTGGCTTTTGTGTGTCAGCGCTGCGGCCCGGCCACAGTGGATCGGCGAACCGGTACAACTGCCGGCTACCGGCCGCGACCTGCTGTTGGCGGTGGACATCTCCGGCAGTATGGAGATACCGGACATGGTGCTGCAGAACCGCAATTTGCAGCGCATCGACGTGGTGAAATTTGTCATCGGAGATTTCGTCAAACGCAGAGAAAATGATCGTCTGGGTCTGATCCTGTTCGGCTCCAATGCCTATCTGCAAGCGCCTTTGACCTTTGATCGCAAGACTGTGGAAACCTTGTTGCGGGAAGCGCAAATCGGTTTTGCCGGGCAACAGACCGCCATCGGCGATGCCATCGGCCTTGCCATCAAACGTCTGCGCGACCGCCCTCAAGCCAGCCGCGTGCTCATTCTCCTCAGCGACGGCGCCAACACCGCCGGCGAGGTGGACCCGCGTCAGGCGGCGGACTTGGCGAAATTGTCCGGGGTGAAGATCTATACCATCGGCCTGGGCGCCGATGAAATGATTCAGCAGACCCTGTTCGGCCGGCGCAAGATCAACCCATCCGCCGACTTGGATGAAGACACTATGCGTTACATCGCCGAGCAGACCGGCGGACAATATTTCCGCGCACGCAACCCGGAAGAGCTGGTGCGCATCTATGCCGAACTCGACCGGCTGGAACCCATA
>JBQGED010000291.1:0-12837 GCA_052039425.1 Sphingobacterium griseoflavum
GCTTGGCGCAGATCCCTTTTGGCCTGAGCGAGCACGGCGCGGAAAGTGGTGTCGGAAGGATCTTTGCGCAGATTCTCTTCGGCATGTTGCACCAATGCCTCCGCCTGAGCTTGGCTGAGGGTGCGTGCGCTACCGAAAATCACCACCGTGTTGCGCACTTGGTGTTCGGTGAGAATCAGCTCGGGTTTGCTCAGTTCTAACAGCAGGCGGACCGGTCGCATTTCTTCGCGCAGCAGAAATGCGTCGTCGTCGAAGGCGAGACGATAGGATGGCGAGGAAATTTGCGGCGTTACCGCTGGCGTCAGGCGCGCGGTTTTGGCGTCCTCGGCCGCGCTAGGGAAATTGCGGGTATCGGGTTCTTTACCAATCATGGAATGTGCAGTCAGGGTGGGCTTATTCGTCTAGCATCTTGCGCAGGCGCCGGCGCAGTTCCGCGGCGAGCAACGGCAGATATTCCTCCACCAGATCGTCGACCATTTTCTGTTTCTGCAGGGTAGATTTATCGCGACTGAAGGAATATTGCGGCTTGCTGTCGCTATAGGCCGGTTTGGCCAAGCGCTCGGCCCGCGCATGGGTGCGCAAGATAGCAGTGCTGGCATCCAAGGCGGCGCTTGACTGCGCGATTTCCTCTACCAAATTGCGTTTCCCCTGGTTGAGGCGGTCGAGAATATGCTGCGGCAGAAAGGGGTTGTCGCTCTTGGTAGGCAAGGGTTTGCCCGGAGGTGGCGTGAACACGGGAGGTATCACTGGAGGTGCGGTGTATGGCGCTGCCTCTTCTGGAGATTGCCCAGGCTCATTGGGTTGTGATGGCTGGACAGGTTCTGTCGCTCCCTGTGTTGAGGTCTTTCGGGGCGCGGGCGCGTTGGGATTTTCCCCTTCGAACACTATGGCTTCCAGGGTGGCGATCTGCTGTTGGTGCTCGGTGCTGCCGACCATGTCCTGTGAGTCGTCCAAAACCATCTCCGCCAAAGGCAAGGTTTGAATCTCGTCCATTTCCGCTAGATCGTCATTTTCAACGTATTCCTCCTGCTCCGCCGCATAACCGAGATCTACGCTGAGTTCCAGGTTTTGCGGTGAAGATAAAGAGGGATGATCGCTTGCGGAGCCTGTCTCCGCCGGGATGTCCGTGTCGTGAAGATTGAAGGTGATTTCTTCGTCGGTGCCGGAGAGAACGTCTCCATGCTCGCCAAGTTCTGTTGGAAGATCAAGTGCTTCGTCAAGAATGGGAATGAAGTCTGTCGCCGGATCTATATCTTGGCTCGGTTCGTCAGGCAAAGGTTTGTCTGGATTCATTTTGTACGACCTAACTGAAAGCCTTGTTCGAGAGGCGATTTATTATTGAATTGTCTGATGGGACCGCATTTGACCCAACATCAGGCGTTGATGCGCCTGGATTTTCTATCGATTTCTAAGTATTGCCACAAACGCCGCCGGCCGCAATTTTTGTTTAGGAGGTCAGTTTATGGGTGTTGACGGTGTAGCCCATCTCCCGGTATCGACTGTAACGGGCCCGCGTGGGTTCCAGCACTTCCGGGATCTGGATGACGATCTCCGCAAGCCGCTGAAAGCGCTCCACCTCCGCCGGCATTGACGGCCCGAGGTTGACCAGCAGATGCCGCAGGGGCAAAAGGCCGGGATCAGTGCTGAGCACGATCGGAGCGCTGGAATCCACCCGGCTGTGCGGAATAAACGACTCGGGTTTGACCTGCCAAAGCAGAGAGTCCAAAGATTCGGCAGTCGCACTGTCTGCAGCGAGCAAAACCGCAGTGCAGTTCTGCAGCCAAGCCTTTTCAACAAGCCGTACAGCGAAATGCAGGCGGTCTTGCACGGACGCCGATTGCAGTACATAGAAGTCGATGCGCACGCCTTTACCCGTTGCTATAGGCGCCGAGCAGGTATTGCAGCAGCAGTCCCACCGGGCGTCCGGTGGCACCCTTGGCGCTGCCGCCGAGCCACGCGGTGCCGGCGATATCCAAATGCGCCCACTTATAGTTCTTGGTGTAGCGCGACAGGAAACACGCAGCGGTAATGGAGCCGCCTTCGCGACCACCGACGTTGGCCATATCGGCAAAATTGCTGTCGAGTGCTTTTTGATAGTCGTCCCACAATGGCATCTGCCAAGCTCGGTCCTGCGCTGCCTGACCCGCCGCAATAAGTTCATCGGCAAGTGCCTGGTCGTTGGCGTAGAGGCCGGAGGCGTGATTGCCGAGGGCGATCACGCAGGCGCCAGTGAGGGTGGCGATATCGATAACGGCTTTCGGCTTAAAGCGCTCGGCGTAAGTTAAGGCGTCACACAATACCAAACGCCCCTCGGCGTCGGTGTTGAGAATTTCGATGGTTTGGCCGGACATGGAAGTGACTACATCGCCGGGTTTGGTGGCCTTGCCGCTCGGCATGTTTTCCGTGGCGACAATAATTCCCACTACATTTTGGCGCGGTTGCAGCTGCTGCAGGGTAGTCATCACGCCCAGCACGCTGGCGGCGCCGCACATGTCGAATTTCATTTCGTCCATCGCCGGGCCGGGTTTGATGCTGATACCGCCGGTGTCGAACGTGATGCCTTTGCCTACCAGCACCACGGGCGCAGCATTCACTGCCCCGCCGCGATATTGCATTACGATAAATTTCGCGGGCTGATCCGAGCCGGCGGCTACCGACATAAATGCGCCCATGCCGAGTTTCGCAATTTGTTTTTCTTCGAGGACTGTGACAGACAATTTGCCGCCAGCGAGCGCCTTGGCGCGTTCGGCGAGATAGGTGGGGGTGCAAATATTTCCGGGTAGATTGCCCAGGTGACGCGCGGTGTTAATGCCTTCGCCGATTGCTTTACCGCGCTGCAGACCGCTGCGCCAAGCCGCATCCAATTTATCGGTGCTGTGCAGGGTAAGTTTGCTTAACGCTGGTGTGCTGACGTTCTGTGTTTTGGTTTCGGTATAGGTATACAAACCGGTTTCGAAGGCTTCTGCAATCAGCGTGGCAAAAATGCCGGCATCCACATCGGATTGATTTTCCACCGACCAGACTGCGTTCTTGATGGACTTGCCTTTAAGTGCCTTGGCGATGGATTGAGCGCTACTTTTGATGTCCTGTGCGGTGAGCTTCTTTCGAGCGCTGCCTGTGCACACAACCAGAACCCGCTTGAACGCCGCCTCAGCGGGCGGCATTACCCAACTGCAATTTCCAACTTTGGTGGGCGATTCGCCGAGATCCTGCAGGCGGGAAATCAATTGGTATTTTTCATCGAGTGTTTGTGCTGCTGCAGACAAACTTTTATCCGCATAAACCTGCACGATCAGGCAATCTGTACGCAGAGTGTCCAATTGACCGGCTTTGACCAAAAAATCCATACCTGAACCCCGATGAATGATGGAAAGGAAAATGAAGAGTCTTCATATAGTGGCCCTTGATAGGGATTATTTCAATGATGACGCGGGATGCGGGTGGTGTTGGTGCAGGCTATAATGCGCGCAACTCGAGTTTCAGAACTTTCACTGCGACTGCGGTCTCACGCCAGTCATCACAATAAGCCTTTCTAATGTGATTATTTTTCGTTATCTCGCCAAAGAAGTTCTCGCCAGCATGTTGGCGGTCAGTGCGGTGTTGTTGCTGATCATCATGAGCGGGCGCTTCGTTCGTTATCTCGCCGATGCCGCCGCCGGCAAATTGGATGCGGAGGTGCTGCTCACATTGATGGGTTACCGCTTGCCTTCGTTTCTCGAGTTGATTTTGCCGCTGGGTTTTTTTATCGGCATATTGCTCGCTTACGGTCGTCTATACGTCGACAGTGAAATGACCGTCCTGTCAGCTTGCGGTATGAGCGAGCGGCGTTTGGTCGGATTTACACTCCTCACTGGCGTTGGTGTTGCAACCCTTGTCGCGCTGCTCAGCCTTTACGTCAGCCCAATGGGCGTTAAAGCAGCCGAGGATTTGTTTGTCGAGCAGCGCAACCGCACCGAATTTGAAACTCTGAAACCAGCGCGTTTTCACAAACTGAGCAGCCGCGACGGCGTGTCCTATGCGCAGAGTCTGAGCCCGGATAAAAAACAACTGCAGGAAGTTTTTCTCGCCGGCACTGCTGAAACCAGTGATCAATTATCGGTATTGACTGCGGCGACGGGCGAAACTGTCCTTAATCCCGTCAGCGGTAAACGTTATCTGGTATTGGAGCGGGGCCAGCAGTATCGTGGCCAACCGGGCGATGCGGATTATGAAGTCATTACTTTCAGCCGTTATTCACAACATATTCCGGAGCCGGAATTCGAAGCGCGGCCCAAAAAAGCAACCGACGGCCAGTCGACCAAGGCGCTCTGGCAAGCGGAGTCCAGGGAGGCCAACGCTGCTTTGCAGTGGCGATTCTCGCTGCCCGTTCTGGTGCTTGTGGTGGCACTTTTAGCGGTTCCTCTCAGCCGCACGCAGCCGCGCAAAGGCCGCTATGTGAAAATGATTCCGGCAATTCTGCTCTACATTATTTATCTGGTCATGAGCAACGGCGCGCGCGGTTTGATGGAAGGTGGCAATGCCCCTGTGCCGTTCCTGTTGTGGTGGGTCCACGGAGGCTTTCTGTTGCTTGCATTGGGTTTGTTGCTGATGCCTTATTTGGGACGGTCGCGCCGATGATGGGAGTGGCTGCATGAAAAAAATTAAAAGGTATATCGGTCGTTCCGTCGCCGGCGCCATTGCGGTGGTGTTGTTGGTGATTGTGGCATTGGATTTTATTTCGGAACTGGTGGATCAGAGCGGCAAAATCGAAGGCAATTTCACGTTCATGGAAGTGATTGTGTACGCGCTCCTGTCCATTCCGTCGAGTGTCTATGACTACCTGCCGCTGGCGTCGCTGGTGGGATGTCTTATCGGCCTCGGTTTGCTCGCCAATACCAGTGAATTGACGGTCATCCGCGCCGCTGGCGTTTCCGTCACCCAAATTATTTGGGCCGTTATGCGGCCGATTTTAATTTTTATCGCCATCGGGATATTTTTAGGTGAATTCGTTACGCCGACGACAGATCAATACGCAGAGAGCCGCAAAGCGATCACGCTCGGGCATGAATCGGCGTTGCAAGGACAGCGAGGGGTATGGAACCGGGAAGGCAATGAGTTTATGCATTTCAGCGCCGTGTTGCCCAATGGCAAATTATTTGGGGTTACCCGCTTGCAGTTTGACGATGCGGGCAAATTGCTGAGCAGCACCTACGTGGAATCGGCGATTTTTCAGGAGGATTATTGGTTCGAACGCAACGGTATGAAAACGGTGTTGCACGACGATCATGTGACCACTGAATTTTTCACCACCAACACTTGGCGGTCGGAATTGTCACCGCGCCTGCTCGACGTGTTGGTGCTGACGGCGGATGACCTGCCGATGAAACGATTGTTTTCCTATGCGGAGTACCTTGAACGCCAGGGGCAGGACGCTCGTGAATATCGCCTCGCATTTTGGCAAAAAGCCCTACAACCGCTCGCTACAGCAAGCTTGGTGATGATTGCGATCAGCTTCATCTTTGGACCATTGCGGCAGGTGACCATGGGCTTTCGCATTTTCACCGGGGTGATCGTCGGAATTATTTTTCGCACCACTCAGGATCTGCTTGGGCCAAGCAGTTTGATTTTTGGATTTTCGCCGTTTGTGGCGGTGATCATTCCGATCTTGCTGTGCGCGGCAATAGGTTGGTTGCTATTGCGCCGATCGGTTTAGAGTCGCTATTTCTCCTTCGTAATGAGCACGACATTGGTGCCCGATATCCTGTCCTGCAGGCAGCGTCCTTTTTTATCAATCCATCCGTACCAGTAGCCTATTCCGGCAGGCAGTATCACCAGTGGCGCTACTAGCGCCCGTAAGACGCATAGACGCCAATGCGGAGTCCGCAGATGTTCCAGATCGTCAACCAGCTTTAGCCGCCATGTCCGCATGCCGATGGTCTGCCCTGATTTTTGCCAAAACCAGATATAAAAAAATGCGAGAGTAAGGATCCATCCGAGAGTAAAACTCCAGTGGTGGAACATGGGCTGGTAATCAGAGGTGTGCTGACCGAAGAGTGCGCCCAGGAAAGTGAAAAGAGCACCATACAAAAAACTCAGTGCCAGCAGGATAAAGCTGTCATATAACAACGCGGCGAGGCGCCGCCAGATGGGAGCGAAGGTTTGCATGAATTAGAACACAAAAACGGGAATTCTGCGGAGTCGCTTCCCGCGCGTCAATGTTTGTGTTCCAGAAGCGGCTGGATCACGAATTATTTGTTCTGTTGCCTCGCTTTGCTGATGCGGACATAGAGCTCCTGCAAACCTTTCGCGTCGCCTTCATATCCAGCCAAACGAATTTCATAGGTGTCACCGTCGTCGGTATGACGGATTTGTCCGATTTGATGACTGACTTCCGGCAGGACCCAAATCCTGGTGGCGCGCCCGTCTTGCTCATCCTTACGCTCAACGAGTTTGGCTTGAAAGGATTTTTTGCCGATTTCCAACGTTTCTTCCGGTAATGTTGCGAAGGTATAGGTTTCGATGCGTTTTCTTTTAATGAATTTATACGCCTGCCGCTCGCGATTTTGCGCCAGATCCGCTTGCATCACCAATTGATAAAGCGCTGGATCGAGCAAGCCATTTTCAAGTTTGTGGGTGGTGTCGTTTTGTGGTCGGTCGCTGCGGGAGTAATGTGCAGTGCCTGCGTCCCAGTCAAAAGAGATTTTTTCAACCGTGTTGCGGCCGAATAAACGGCGTTCATAAACGTAGGAGAGCGGGCGTATCTGCTCATCCTTGAACTCGAATTCGCTGAATTCCCGCACAGACGCAAATAGATTTTTCGCCTCTGAGCTCAATTGATAGCGGTCGGTGGATGTTTGTTTTAGCGTGCGCACCATATCCGCCTTCCAGCCGGAGATATTACCTTTATAAAGACCACGCGCCAGAGTTGTTTCTGCCAGCGCAAGGCTGCAGAAGGATTGAATAACAAAATAGGCAAACAGAAGGACAAACCGGTTCAGCCATTTTGAGGAAGAGGACATAGTGCACTCCACAACCATGGATTTATAGGCGAATTTTCGATCCCAGGCGCCTGCCTGACGGACCATTTCCATATGACTGAGAATACAGAGTTCGGCTGAAGTTCTGCTGAATAAAAAAGGGGAGCCACTGGCTCCCCTTTTTGCTGCACCTGTGACCAATAATCAGCTATTGGCTTTCATAATGGTCAGGGTGGTGTCAAGCATACGGTTGGAGAAGCCCCACTCGTTGTCGTACCAAGCCAAGACTTTAACCATATTGCCGCCGATAACGCGTGTCTGGGTGGAATCGAACACACTGGATGCAGAGCAATGGTTGAAGTCCACGGAAACCAGCGGCTGGGTATTGACTTGCATTACACCTTCGAAACGGGTTTTGGCCGCAGTGGTAACGATCTCATTGATCTCCGCAACGGTGGTGTTGCGCGGCGCTTGAAAAGTCAGATCCAGCAGGGAAACGTTGATGGTCGGAACGCGAATAGCGAGGCCGTCCAGCTTGCCAGCCAGCTCAGGGATAACCAAGCCAATCGCGGAGGCCGCGCCGGTTTTGGTGGGGATAAGTGAATGGGCCGCAGCGCGGGCACGGTACATATCCTTGTGGTAGGCGTCGGTGATGTTCTGATCGTTGGTGTAGGAATGCACGGTGTTGGCCAAACCAGACACTATGCCGATGCCTTCGTGCAGAGCTGCAGCCAGCGGGGCCAAGCAGTTAGTGGTGCAGGAAGCATTGGATAATACTTTGTGTTCAGAGGTGATTTTGTTGTGGTTCACGCCGTAGACAACGGTCAAATCCACGTCCGTACCCGGAGCGGAGATCAATACATTTTTCGCGCCTGCTTCCAGGTGCGCCGCAGCCTTGTCGCGCGCGGTGAACAAACCGGTACATTCAAAGACGATGTCCACACCCAGTTTGCCCCACGGCAGCGCCGCCGGATTGCGTTCAGCAATAATTTTGATTTTGTGGCCATCGACCGTGATGGATTCGTTGTCAGCAGACACGTCAAAACCGAAGCGGCCATGGACTGTATCGAATTGCAGCAGATGGGCATTAATGGCAGGTGAACCGAGATCGTTGATAGCGACGATTTCAAGATCTTTTTGCAGATTTCTTTCATAGAGTGCGCGCAGGACGTTGCGGCCAATACGTCCGAAACCGTTAATTGCTATACGTGCCATGGTTTAATCCCGTAAGTCAGTATGGTCATGATGAAAGCGCTGCACTGGGCCGCGCCGGGTGAATAGGAAAAGTGTTGCGTGCGGTATGCGGGGTAAACAGATGGTCTGCCTGCACAGTCTCTTGGTTGCCCCGGCGGCGGTTGTCGAGATGATTCGCGCTTACAACCGAACCCCTTTTCGCGTGTTTCAGGCTGCGGGATTATCCGTAATCGCAGTTGAAAAAGCAACCGGCCAACCTCTACAATACCGCGTGTTTGCCTGGGTGCGAGGCGGTCCTTTGCGGCTCGTTTACGGCGCCTTCGCAGGGACTTAGGTCCGCGCAGGGAGCTTAGGCCCGCTGGCTTGCGAGCCAGCGCTGCGGTTTCAGGTTGTGATCCCGGCAAATCAAGTCAAACAAGAGCAAATCCCGTGCACCGTCCTTCAGATTCAACAAGGCTGAGTTCTCATATCCCGGCGGCTTAACCTATCGCACAGTTGACTCCTTATTACAAAAAGGCCGTGGCGCGTTCGACCACTCTATTTAAACAAAGACAGGTGTAACCAAACATGAATACCGACATCTTGATTGTGGGGGGCGATGGCGATCTGGCGCTGCGCAAATTGTATCCGGCTCTTTATTACCTCTCCCTGAACGGATGCATGCCCGAAAATACACGTATCTTCGGTATGGCGCGTTCCCGCAATGAGCAAGATGCATTTTTGGCTAAGGTAAACGAGTGGCTGAAAGAAAATACCGGCTCGCTGTATGAAGAATCCATCTGGCAGGAATTCAGCAAAAAGCTCACCTACGTACAGGGTGACTCCACTAAGCCTGAAGATCTGAGCCGCATCAAAGATACCTATTTTGGTGAAGGTCGGGATTTGATCGTCTATTTAGCAGTGCCACCGTTGATTTTCGGCAAAATCTGTACAGCACTGGAAAAATGCGGCCTCGCCAAGCCGACAACTCGTCTGGTAGTGGAAAAACCCCTTGGCGACAGCAAACAGTCCTTTATGGCAATCAACAACGAGTTGAGTCGCGTCTTCTCTGAAAAACAGCTTTATCGCATTGACCATTATCTGGGTAAAGAATCCGTACAAAATCTGTTGGCACTGCGTTTTGCCAACGATATTTTTGAGCCGATTTGGAATTCCAAGCATATCGATCATATCCAGATTTCCGTTACGGAAACCGTAGGTTGCGGCAACCGCTGGGATTTTTACGACGAAACCGGCGCTATGCGTGACATGATTCAAAACCACCTGCTGCAGGTTTTGTGTCTGGTGTGTATGGAACCGCCAATCAATCTGGATGCAGATTCGGTGCGCACAGAAAAACTGAAAATTCTGCGTTGCCTGAAGCCCATGAGCGATCAGGACATTGCAAATAACACCGTCCGTGGTCAATACCGCAAGGGCACTGTCGGCGGTAAAGCTGTGCCCGGATATTTGGAAGAGGAAGAGGGCGGTCGCGAAAGTTTTACTGAAACCTTCGTCGCCCTGAAAGCAGAAATCAACAACTGGCGCTGGTCCGGTACGCCGATTTACATCCGCACAGGCAAGCGTCTCGATCGTCGCCACTCCGAAATCGTCATTCAATTCAAACAAAATCGCACCAATCTGTTTGCTGACCAGCTGACGCAGAATTGTGCCAATCAGCTCATTATTCACCTGCAGCCCGACGAAGGTATTTATTTGCGGGTGAAAAACAAAAAAGCTGGTCTGGATGCGCGCGTGCCGCTAGAAGATCGCAGTATGGATCTATCTTTTGCGGACAATGCCAAAAGTAAAAAGCACGACGCTTATACACGGGTTCTGTTTGATGTGATTCGTAACGACCAGACGCTGTTTGTAAGTGAGGCCGAAGTTGAGGCCGCATGGGAGTGGGTGGATCGCATCATCAACGGCTGGAAAAGCAAGAACACAAAACCGGTGGGCTACGAAGCCGGCGCTAATGGCCCCGTAGAAGCTATTGAAATGCTGGCGCGGGATGGGCGTCGCTGGAATCGATCTGACTAAGAGGTGGTCCTGTGAATATTACGGTTGAGGCGGTAACCGCGCGAATCATTGAACGCAGTCGCAAACTGCGTTCCGCTTATGTGGACGCCATGCGGTCGACCATGGAGCAAAATCCACCCAAGCGCAGACTTTCCTGCGGCAATCTGGCTCACGCTTTTGCCGCCTGTAATGAGGCCGACAAAAACACTATTCGGTTGATGCAAACCGCCAACCTGAGTATTACCACCGCCTTCAACGATATGTTGTCGGCACACCAGCCCTACGAGCACTACCCAGAGTTCATCAAGGAAGTCGCTAGGGCAATGGGTTGCACGGCGCAGGTTGCCAGTGGCGTACCTGCCATGTGTGACGGTGTGACCCAAGGGCAGGCAGGTATGGAGCTAAGTCTGTTCAGCCGCGAAGTTGTCGCCATGGCGACTGCGGTTGGTCTGACGCACAACATGTTTGACGGCAACTTGTTCCTCGGTATCTGCGACAAGATCGTTCCAGGCATGGTGATCGGCGCGCTGCAATTCGGTCATCTCCCCGCCGTATTTGTGCCCGGTGGCCCCATGCCGTCTGGTATTCCCAACAAAGAGAAAGCCAAGGTCAGGCAGCAGTACGCTGCAGGCGAAGTCGGCGAAGACAAGCTGCTCGAAATCGAAACCAAGTCCTACCACAGCCCCGGAACCTGCACCTTTTACGGCACAGCCAACAGCAACCAGATGCTGGTTGAGATGCTGGGTGTGCAGTTGGCCGGCTCATCTTTCGTCGAACCGGGTTCAGAGCTGCGCAAGGCGTTGACCCAGGCGGCGGTGGAAAAGCTGATCTCCTGTACCGCGTCCGCCGGCAAATACCGCCCGCTTTACGAAGTGATCACCGAAAAATCCATCGTCAATGCGGTGGTGGGTTTGTTGGCGACCGGCGGCTCTACCAACCACACCTTGCACTTGGTGGCTATGGCCAGAGCCGCCGGCGTCATTTTGACCTGGGAAGATATGGATGAGCTCTCTCGGGTAGTGCCCTTGCTGGCCCGGGTTTATCCCAATGGCGAGGCGGACGTAAACCATTTCCATGCCGCTGGCGGCATGTCCTATCTGATCCACGAGCTGCGCCGCGGCGGCCTGCTTAATGAGGATGTGGTGACTGTGATGGGGGGCGAGGGTCTTGCCGATTATGAAAAGGCGCCAACCCTGAATGCGAAGGGCGAGGCGGTTTGGGAGAGTGTGGTGTCCACATCTGCCAATACTGACGTGCTGCGTAATGTTGAGCAGCCTTTCTCACCCGAAGGTGGGCTGCGTTTGATGCGCGGCAATCTTGGACAAGGCGTTATAAAAGTCTCCGCTGTTGCGCAGCAAAACCGTGTGGTCGAAGCTCCCTGTATCGTCTTCGAAACCCAAGAAGAGCTGATCGAAGCGTTTAAGCGCGGTGAATTGAACCGGGATTTTGTCGCTGTGGTCCGCTTCCAGGGTCCGGCAGCCAACGGTATGCCCGAGCTGCACAAGATGACGCCTCCACTCGGTCTCTTACAAGATCGCGGCCACAAGGTGGCATTGGTTACCGATGGCCGCATGTCCGGTGCCTCGGGCAAGGTCCCGGCGGCGATACACATCTCCCCGGAAGCTTGCAAAGGCGGCATGCTCAACAAACTCAAAACCGGTGACGTGATTCGTTTCGATGCTGAGCAGGGCATTCTCGAAGCCCTGGTGGATGCGGCAGAACTCGCCGCGCGGCCTGCGGCGACGCTTAATCGTGAGCCCCAGAATTTGGGTCGCAATCTGTTTGACGGCTTCCGTCACTTGGCGGGACCGTCGGAGGAGGGTGCCTCCGTTTTTAACGCCTCCATCGACTTTCAATAAGGAACAACTGTGAACATTACTCGTGATTATCTCGCCCCTATCGGCGTTATGCCTGTGATCGTCCTGGACAAGGTCGAGCACGCGGTTCCCGTAGCAGAAGCCCTCTACAAAGGCGGCATCAAAGCGGTTGAGGTCACTCTACGCACGCCCGTGGCGCTGGAGTGCATCAAAGTGATCAAACGCGAATGCCCGCACCTGATCGTCGGTGCCGGCACTTTGATCAATGAAAAAAATGTGGAAGATTGTGCGGAAGCCCAGGTGGATTTCGCGGTATCACCTGGCATGACTCCGACACTGGTGCGCAAGGCGCAGGAGTGCGGCGTAAAACTGCTGCCGGGCGTAGCGACTTGCTCTGAGATTCTGACTGGAATGGAGTTGGGACTGTCCTGCTTCAAACTCTTCCCTGCCACGGCGGTGGGCGGGTTGCCACTGCTGAAATCCATTCAAGGGCCGCTGCCGCAGGCGACTTTCTGTCCCACGGGCGGTTTGACCATTGATGATTTCGACCAGTATTTGGCGCTGCCCAATGTGGCTTGTGTGGGCGGTTCCTGGTTGGTGCCGAAAGCGGCGGTAGATGCGGGTAATTGGCAGGCGATCACCGACATCGCGGCTAAAACCATGGCCAAAGTTAAGTAAATCCCTTCATGCCTGCATGGGCATTCATCATCTGACGCCTTTACCGATGCGTCAGATGATCCTCGGAATATCTCCCAGACTGCGCGACATCAGCATGATTTTTTGCATAACCTCGGCAAGGCTGTAGGAGGTGCCGTCGCGCAGCTCTTGGCGAATGCGATGGATGGCGAGACTGCCATCACGCGGCAAACTGG
>JBQGED010000292.1:0-8888 GCA_052039425.1 Sphingobacterium griseoflavum
GGGTGTACGACCGGCTGTCACTGATGCGCGGTCTTCCGCCGCAGCGGTGCAATGAGTTTTTTGTGCAAGTGGATACCGACTCCTGGCGGATCAAGGATTCGGTGCGCAACCGCGTCCGTTTTCGTGCCCTTAATCTGCAGGAATCCTTTTATCTGCTGGGCAAGTTCGACGTGGTATTTTGCCGCAACGTGTTGATTTATTTTTCCGCTGCACTGAAAACCGACATCCTGCGCAAAATTCACGGCACCCTTAATCCCGGCGGGATTTTGTTTCTCGGGTCCTCCGAAAGTATTTCCGGTTTGAGCGATCTCTACGAAATGGTCAACTGCAATCCCGGCGTGGCTTACAGGGCCAAAATACTGTAGCGGACGGTATGATCATTCCGCGCTGCCGCGACGGCAACCGACGGCAATAAATTGCCGCTCCGCTTTTTCGATGTATTGTTCCCGCCAATTTTTCCCAAGTACATCAGCCAATTAAAAACCTGCAGGCCATTGGCATATGGCTTGCTTTAGCCCTCCTGTCACAGAAAATCCGCCGGAAATTTGTTCCGCAGGTAATAATCGGGAGAGACAGGTGGCTATCAATTTTAAACAAGCGCTCGGTGTGTCTGAATCAGCATTGCGGCTGCGCGCTCAACGTGCGGAAGTGCTGTCCGCCAACCTCGCCAACGCCGACACGCCGAATTACAAAGCGCGGGATTTTGATTTTCACGCTGCGCTGCAGAGCGCGCAACAACAGCAAAACCCCAGTGGCCTCACGATGACGCAAAATCGCCATATTGAAGGTGGCGGCCAAATGCTGCCGGGCGTGAGCATGTCATACCGCACGCCGACGCAACCCTCTATCGACGGCAATACCGTGGATGAACACATCGAACACGCCGAATTCATGGCCAACAGCCTGGAATTTCAAACGGCATTCACTCTGCTCAACAGCCGCTTCAAAGGCTTGATTTCCGCTATACGGGGAGAATGACAATGGGGTTGAATCGCATCATGGATATCGCCGGCTCCGGCATGAACGCACAGTCGGTGCGTCTTAATACCACCGCCAGCAATATCGCCAACGCCGAATCTGCAGCCTCCAGTGCCGACAGTGTTTATCGCGGCCGCCATCCGGTTTTCGCTGCTGCTTATCACAATATGCTTGGCCATCCTGACAGCACCAATTTATCCGGTGACGCCGCATCTGCGGGTGTCAATGTGCTGGGAATTGTGGAGAGCGATGCGCCGCTGCAAATGCGTTATGAACCCAATCACCCATTGGCGGATGAACAAGGTTATGTGTTTTATCCCAACGTCAATGTGGTGGAGGAAATGACCAACATGATTTCCGCGTCGCGCTCCTTCCAGGTGAACGTCGAAGTCATGAATTCCGCCAAACAAATGGTGCAGCGCGTTTTAACGCTCGGTCAGTAATTTTCTATTAAGAATTTGAGTAAGAGGCCCGCCCATGAGCGAAGTCGGCAGCACCAGCACCAACGATGCATTACAGCATCTGTCCACCAGCAACAAATACAAGCAAGCCACCAAAAGCGGTGATGAACTCGGCCAGAAAGCGTTTCTGAAATTGATGATCACCCAGCTCGAAAACCAGGACCCGTTGAGCCCGCAGGAAAATGGCGAATTTATCGCGCAGCTTGCCCAGTTCAGCTCTGTTGAGAGCCTGGATCGGTTGAACAACAACTTTGATGGTTTTGCACAGAATTTTGTCGCCAACCAAGCGTTGCAGGCATCATCGCTGGTCGGCAGCTCGGTAAGTGTTGAAACAAATACCTCTTATTTAATGCAAGGCGGCGCAGTAACCGGGCTGATTGAAATACCGGAAAGTACGGACGACTTGAAAGTGGATATTTATTCTTCTGCAGGCGAACTGCTCGATACGATTGATATCGGCATTGCCAAAGCCGGCGACATGGCGTTCCGCTGGAACGGCCAATATGCAGAGCTGAACGGCAAACTGCTTGACTGGAAGAGTTCGCACGAGGGCGGCTTGCCGGAAGGCAGCTACAAATTCTCAGTGACCACAACACAGGAAGGCAAGCCCACGCAGCTGGCAACTTATTTAAGCGCTAACGTCAACAGCGTTACCGTTGGTTCCAATGGTGCCCTTACCCTCAATTTAGCGGGTGTGGGTGCGGTCAAGCTCTCGGATGTCAAACAGTTTAATGAATAACGAGAACATTTAATTTCCACGGATACCGTTCAACACCGGTATTTCGCTTCAGAAGTAGTAGGAGAGATTTATGAGTTTTGATGTAGCTCTTAGCGGAATTCGCGCAGCATCCAGTGACTTATCCATTACGGGCAATAACATTGCTAACGCGTCTACCACAGGGTTTAAAAATTCGCGTGCGGAATTCGGTGATGTTTATGCAACTTCGGTGATGGGTGCCGGAAATAAATCGATTGGCAGCGGGGTGCAGCTGCTGGATGTTTCCCAGAATTTCACCCAGGGCAACGTCACTTTCACCGAAAATGAACTTGATCTGGCAATCAGCGGCAACGGCTTTTTTGTCGTGCGCCGCGACGGTGCGCAATACTACACCCGCGCCGGAACCTTCGGGCTGGATCGCGACGGCTATGTCACCAGCAATACCGGTGCGCGTTTACAGGGTTATCCCGTGAATGGGCGCGGCCAAATTACCGGTATACAAAATGATATTCGCATTCAGGCGGATAATATTGCGCCGCGTGCTACTACTGCTGTGGAATCCGTATTGAATCTCGATTCTTCTGAACCGGTATTGCGAAGTGTAGGTACCCGTTTTACCACCGAAGGTAATTCCATCGGTATTGCACGTTCTGGCCTAGCGCAAAGCACTCGAACCACCTATGAGTCGCCAATTATCGATTTGCAGAATAATCCCATAGATTTAACGAATCCCGCTGATTCCATTGAATTCGATGTTCAACTGGCGGGGAGTTCCGGCAATAATGGAACCGTGCATATAACGCTGGATTCTACGAACGTTCCAGCTCAAATCAGCTCATATAACGATCTGCGCTCGTTGGTCAGCGAAATTAACGCGCAATTGTTTCGATCAGGTTCGCAAATCGATGTTGTCGCTTCCGTCGTGCAGCTAGGCAACAATCAATATCAACTGCAATTTAACAGCGTGCAGCAAGGCGAAGATTCTGAAATCACTATCTCTAACGGGTCTGGGCTTGCAGGAGATCTGCAGTTACCCGTCGGCGCTGCGACTGTAACCTCAAACCCTGGAATTCCTGCGGCAAACAATGGTTATTCGCGTCAATCAATTGATATCGTCGACTCCACAGGCAATGTAGTCACCTACACCTCCGCAGCGAACGCATCTGCAGCGACCATTGCTTCTGAATTAAATGCGATTTCCGGCGTTACCGCGACCGCGACCACCACCATGCGGTTTGTCAGCACCGATTTTGATAACGCCAGTGGCACTATGCAGGTAAGGCTTAACGGTGTGAATTTATCCGCATCAAGCTTGCAGGAAATGGAACAGGCGATCAATCGGTTGACCACATCCACCCTGCCTGGAATCACGGCGGAAATTGATGAAGACACAGGCGATTTGGTGGTGAGATCGTCCGTTGGCGATAATTTGCGTGTTAGCGTTACTGGCGATGCAAATGACAGTATTGGCATCATCGGCGCTCCGGGTACACCTATGACCGCATTGTCGCCAACTCCCGACAATCAGGTAGTGGTAGGTGGCCAATTGGAGATCGTATTGGCTGAAGGCTATTCCGCTACCAATCCGCAGCCGCAGGTTGGTTTATTCCAGCAACTGAACGAAAATGCCTTTTCAGAAGTGGTGCTCAACGCGTTTGATCCCTCTGACAAAGATACTTACAACCATGCCACCTCGTTGAAAGTTTTTGACAGCCTCGGCAACCCGCACGTGATGACACAGTATTTTGTGCGTCAGGAATACGACCCTAATGATCCGACCACAAGTCCCAACCAATGGACAATGTATGTGCAGATCGACGGCCAGGAAGTTGGCGAGCCCAACACTACCTTGCCACCACCGCAAAATACTATGCCGACCCGTGCCGCATTTACGTTGCGATTTAATCCGGACGGTTCACTGAACCAAGAACTGTCAGATCAAATTTTGATTTCCAACTGGACGCCGCTTGATGCCGAAGGCAATCCGAATGGCGCACTCGGTCCGCAGAATATTTTGGCCGGCGGCACCATGAATATTCCGGATCCACCGACCAGCTCGAATTTTACGATCGATCTTAGCGGAACCACGCAATTCAGCAGCGTATTCTCCGTTAATGATGTCGATCAGAATGGTTATACCACGGGGCGTTTGTCTGGCTTGAATATCGACGAAACCGGTATCATCTTCGCTCGCTTTACCAACGGTGAATCCATGGTGTTGGGGCAGGTGATTCTCGCCAACTTCACCAACAACCAGGGATTGCAACCGGTGGGTGATTCCATGTGGGCGGAAAATTACGAATCCGGCCCACCAAATATTGGCACTCCCGGAAGCGCAACCCTCGGTTCAATTGAGTCCGGTGCGCTGGAAGAATCGAACGTGGATTTGTCGGAAGAGCTCGTGCGATTGATTATCGCGCAACGCAATTTCCAGGCGAGCGCAAAAACCATTGAGACGACTAACCAAGTGACACAGACCGTAATTAATCTGCGTTAAACCTTTGAATAAATCTCCCTTGAAAAGGAAGCGTTAGGGGAGGGCTCGGCGCACGCCGGCTCCTCCCCGTCAATCCCGCTCACTCCCTCGGAAAAATGGATCCCCGCTACGCGAGGATGACGGGAGGGCTGGGGATAATGGATCCCCGCTACGCGAGGATGACGGGAGAGCTGGGGATAACGGAAAGCCGGGTGCTCCTTTCTCGTCATTCTCGCGCTGCGGGAATCCATTCATTTATTCACTTCCTTTGTCATCCTCGCGACGACAACCCTGCAGCGTGGTGCACGTCCGAAAATGGATCCCCGTTACACGAGGATGACGGGAGGGTTGGGATGACGGGAATATTTGAAAAGTGACGAAAAGTTGGAGTGCACCCTCCGTCGTCATTCTCGCGCAGCGGGAATCCATTCATTTTATTCCCATCTCCTGGCACTCCCCTTGCAATTCACCTGTTAAGACCAAATCCGGTCACATTTTTTTGACGCTATTTCCGCAGGTGATTCATGGACAAAGCGCTTTACATCGCGATGACGGGTGCCAAGCACAATATGCTGGCGCAGACCCAGCACGCGAATAATTTGGCCAACGTCAACACTCAGGCATTTAAAGCGGACTTTGCGCAAGCTCGGGCTATGCCGGTTTATTACGGTGACGGATTGCCGACACGCGCTTATGCGCTGACGGAGCGTCCCGCCACGGATTTTTCCGCCGGCAGTTTGCAGCAAACCGGTCGCGATCTCGATGTTGCTATTGATGGCGAAGGCTTTATCGCCGTGCGCGATTCCGCCGGCAATGAAGCCTACACTCGCAGCGGCGCGCTCTATACCGATAGCGTCGGTATTCTGCGCACCGGCAATGGTTTGCCGGTGATCGGCAACGGCGGGCCGATTGCAATTCCGAATGCGGAGAAAATCGAAATCGGCATTGACGGCAGCATTACGGTGGTGCCGCAAGGGCAGGGGCCCGAAGCCCCCGTGGTGGTAGATCGCATACGGTTGGTCAACCCCGATCTGGCGCAGATGACCAAAGGTGAAGACGGTCTTTTCCGCGCGTTGGATATTGAAGGTCCGCTGCCGCCGGACGCCAACGTCCGCCTGGTTTCGGGCTTTCTGGAAAACAGTAACGTCAACGCGGTTCATGAATTAACGAGCATGTTGTCGCTGGCGCGGCAATATGAAATGCAGGTGAAAATTATGAGTTCATCCAAGGAAATGTCGGAGTCCTCCGCTCGCCTGTTGCAAATGAATATGTAATGGACGTCCATCGATCGATTGTTTGAGGTTTTTTTATGCACGCAGCGCTTTATGTCGCCAAAACCGGATTAGCCGCTCAGGATTCGCAGCTCACTACCGTCGCCAATAATTTGGCTAACGTGGGCACTGTGGGGTTCAAACGTGATCGCGCGGTATTTGAAGATTTGTTGTATCAAATTCAGCGTCAGCCCGGCGCGCAATCCACTGAGGAAACGCAATTGCCCTCCGGTTTGCAATTGGGCACAGGTGTGCGCGTGGTGGGCACCCAAAAACAATTTACCGAAGGCAGTTTGCAGGTGACGGACAACGCATTGGATGTCGCTGTGGATGGCCGCGGCTTTCTGCAGATTCTGCGACCGGACGGCACCATCAGTTATACCCGCAACGGTCAGCTGCATATGAATGCGGATGGCCAACTGGTCAATGCCAATGGTTTGTTGTTGCAGCCGGTGATTACCGTCCCTGCGGATGCGCAGACGGTCACCATAGGAACCGACGGCACCGTTAGTGTGGTATTGCCGGGCAATCCTGAAGCGCAGGTGGTGGGCAATATTCAATTGGTGGATTTTATTAATCCGGGTGGTTTGCAAGCCTTGGGCGGCAATTTGTTTTTAGAAACCGCATCCAGCGGCAATCCGATTTTGGGCACTCCGGGGCAGGATGGCTTGGGTCAATTGCAACAGGGCGCCCTGGAAAATTCCAACGTGGATATCGTTGAAGAAATGGTGAACATGATCACCACTCAGCGCGCTTATGAAATGAATTCCAAGGTGGTTTCCACCGCAGATCAGATGTTGCAAAACATCACGCAGACTCTTTAATTGCTGGTTTGTTTATGAAAACATTTTTCGCTTTATGGTTGGTATCGTCAGCCTTATGTATCTCCGGCTGTGTGGTGAGCGCCCCGGCAAAACCCGACGATCCCTATTACGCCCCCGTGTTGGCACCCACGCCAGCGCCGCTGGCTTCGAGCAACGGTTCGCTCTACCAAGCCAGCACTAGCCGCGAATTATTTGTGGACCGCAAAGCGGGAGCGGTGGGGGATATTCTCACTGTGGTGCTGGAAGAACAAACCGTATCGCGCAAATCCAGCAATTTGGATGTGAAAAAAGATTCCGAAATTTCCGTGCCGGGTGGCGCCGCCGCACAAGTGCTTGGTAATCCGGTGCAATTCAAGGGGTTGAGCCTGGACACCAACCTGTCGGCGGAACGCGAATTTAAAGGTCAAGCCGGCGCGGCGCAGAGCAATAATCTCGTCGGTGATGTGGCGGTTTCTGTTGTCGATGTCTGGCCCAACGGTACCCTGGTCATTCGCGGTGAAAAATGGCTCACTTTGAATCGTGGTGATGAATATATCCGCGTGACCGGGCTGGTCCGCCCTGAAGATGTCCGCCCTGACAACACTGTACTCTCCACCAAAGTTGCCAATGCGCGCATTTCCTACGCAGGTACCGGCACGCTGGCGGATTCGCAAACCATGGGCTGGCTCGGCCGGTTCTTCAACAGCGGTTATTGGCCCTTCTGAGCGCGGAATTGAGAGTATGAAAATGCTAAAGCACGGTCTGTTTTTTCTGACGATCACACTTTTAACCTCATGGCATTCGGCGGCTTCGGCTGCGCGCTTGAAAGATATAGCGGCGGTTGAAGGTGTGCGCAGCAACCAGTTAATTGGTTACGGCCTGGTGGTGGGTCTCGACGGCACTGGAGACCAGACCAACCAAGCGCCGTTTACCACCCAATCCTTCGCCACCATGCTCAAACAATTCGGCATTAACATTCCTGATGGCGTGCGTTTTCAATTGAAAAATGTCGCGGCAGTGGCAATTCACGCGGAAATTCCCGCGTTCGCCAAACCCGGCCAAACTCTCGATATCACAGTTTCCTCGATCGGTAACGCCAAAAGTCTGCGCGGCGGCAGTTTGTTGATGGCGCCGTTACGCGGTGTTGATGGTCAGGTATACGCGCTGGCTCAAGGCAATTTAATTGTCGGCGGTTTTGGTGCGGAAGGGCGCGACGGTTCCAAAGTTACAGTCAATGTGCCGAGCGTCGGGCGTATTCCCAATGGCGCTTTGGTTGAGCGCGCCGTGCCGACCAGTTTCGGCAATAACGGCCGAGTCGTTTTTAATTTGCACAACGCTGATTTCACCACGGCAAAGCGCGTGGCAAAAAGTATCAATCAATTATTGGGACCGGATGTGGCCAGCGCCATGGATGCGGTTTCTATTTCCGTACAAGCGCCGCAAAATCCGGCGCATAGAGTGGATTTTTTGTCGCTGCTGGAAAATATCGAAGTGGAGCCGGGTGAAACCGCGGCAAAAGTGGTGATTAATTCGCGTACCGGCACCATCGTGGTTGGCCAACATGTGCGCGTGGAGCCGGTGGCCATTACCCACGGATCGCTGACGGTAACGGTCAGCGAAAGTGTGCAGGTGAGCCAGCCCAATACGTTGGCACAGGGCCAGACGGCCATAGTGCCCAACAGTAATGTTGGTGTGACAGAAGAAACCAATCCCATGTTCAAATTCAATCCCGGTCCAACCCTGGACGACATAGTGCGCGCGGTCAATGAAGTCGGCGCCGCACCTGGGGATTTGATGGCGATTCTTGAAGCGCTACGTCAGGCCGGCGCTTTGCGTGCAGAGATCATGGTGATCTGATGGACGCGCGCATCTCCACTCCGGTTCTGCCAAACCAGGATGTCTATACCGACGTCCACAGTTTGCAGAACCTCAAAACAGAAAAAGATGAAAATGTCGCGCTGAAAAAAATCGCGCAACAGTTTGAATCGCTGTTTTTAAACGAGATGCTCAAGACCATGCGCAAAGCCAATGAAAGCTTTGAAAAGGACAGCCTTTTCAACGGCGGCGATACCGGCTTTTTCCGCGATATGTACGACCAGCAGTTGTCTCTCAGTCTCGCCCAAAAAGGCACCGGCTTGGCCAAAGTGATTTACGAACAATTAAGCCGGCAATATAGCAATG
>JBQGED010000293.1:0-10468 GCA_052039425.1 Sphingobacterium griseoflavum
ACTGGGTAATGTTAAGAGAATATGTCCATATCTGCTTCCTCTGCCTTTTTTCTTGCCAAAAACCAAAACACAAAAAATATTTTTCGTGTTTCACTGTTTAAGCGTTGTCGCGGATTGTAAGCACATGTGAATTGCGACACAATTGCGCAAAACTGAATATCACACATTCAAAAATGAATACTCCGTTTATTCCCCCATCGTTTGACTGGACATTGATGCGATCATTTGTTGCTGTAATGGACGAGGGGAGTCTGCAAGCCGCCGCACGCAAACTGCGCAGTAGCCAACCCACTGTCAGCCGACATGTGGCCTTATTGGAACAGCAGTTAGGTGCCATATTATTTGAACGCGCCGGCCGGCAATTGGTGCCGACAGAACTTGCGCACGGCATTGCAGAACATGCGCGCGTTATGCAAGCGAGCGCTAACGCAATTGGCTTTGCGTTGACGGCAAAAAATAAATCCATTTCCGGCACGGTTCGCATCAGCGCAAGCCAAACTTCATCCTGTTATTTATTGCCGCCGATCCTAAAAAAATTGCGTGAACAGGAGCCGGGAATTGCCATAGAACTTGTAGCATCCAATCAGATGTCGGACCTTCTCAGACGGGAAGCGGACATTGCATTGCGCATGGTCAGACCGGAAGAAGACTCCCTGATTGCACGCCACATTGGCAATGTGCCTATTGGTATTTACGCCCATGCCGATTATTTATGCCGCCGGCCAGCACCTCAGAATCTGGAAGAATTGCTTAAACACGACCTGATCGGTTTCGATAATTGCGACAGCATTATTCTCGGTTTCAAAATGCTCGGAATCGATCTGGACAAAAATACCTTCAAGTTGCGCTGCGATGACCATATGGCGCTGCTGCATGCGGTGAAAGCCGGTATGGGAATCGGTTTTACCGCCACCTATGTCGGCGGCAGCGAAGGCGATTTACAACGCCTATTGCCGGATTTGCCTATCACTCCCTTGCAGGCCTGGCTTACCGTCCACCGCGAAATTCGCTGCAATTCCCGCATCCGCCTGGTCTACGATTTTTTAGCCGAAGCCATAGGCGCGGCATTGTCTAAAGAGCATTGATTTTTACTCGCTCGCGGCAGCAGATATTTCCAGCCAGGCGATGTCGCTACAGGCGTTAACAAACCATGCCAACGCTCTGCCACGCTGGTCCCTGCGCCATGCCATATACAGCGGCACCCGCGGTCGCGGAATAGTGCAGGGCAGCGCCACCAAAGAGCCATCGCCGAGCTGTGCCCCAATCAGATGACGCGGCAAAAATCCCACGCCTATACCCATCTGATGACATTCGATTTTTGCGTCCACGCTGGCAACGCGAATGATCTGTCGACTCTCCAATAAACCGCTCGAACGCGCCGGGCCGGTCAGTGAGGTATCGGCGATCACGATGGTTGGAAATGCCCGCACTGCCGCGACATCCACCGGGCCTTGATGCCAGCGCAGCGGATGGTCCGGCGCCACCGCAAAAACGAAGTCCACTTCGCCCAATAACCGATATTCAAATTGTCCGCCCGGAGGATCGCCGCTGGCGCCGAGGGCGAGATCACAACGGCCAGCAACCAGCGCGTCCCAAGTACCACCGAGCACTTCTTCACTGATTTCCACCGTCACGCGCAAATCCAGTTGGGTAAAACTCTGCACCAACCGCAGCAAGGGTGCGCGCGGCAGTATGGTGTCCTGCGCAATGCGCAGGCGCGTTTCCCAGCCGGACTCCAGCTGCTTTACGGCCTCTTCCACTGCTGCCGCAGCGAGCAGAAGTTCACGTCCCTGCTCCAGTAGCAGCCGACCGGCGGGGGTCAGCTGCGCCCGCTGGCGGCTTCGATCAAAAAGATTGATGCCAAGATCCGCTTCCAGCTTAGAAACGGTGTAGGAGAGTGCGGACGGCACTTTGAACAATGCCTCTGCCGCAGCCTGAAAACTGCCTTTTCGGTCGATTAAATCAAGAGCTCGCAGTGCTTCAAGAGTAATCGCCTGGTGCATAAACGCACGTCCTTTTCGACTTCAAATTTTTTGAAATAATAGTTCAAAATGTTCCGCTTTTTTGTCGCACCAGGCAAGCCTAAAGTTGCTCATCTCCTGCCAGCGCAGGCCGATCTATAGCAAAAGGAGCATTTTCATGAGCGCATTTACTCATCACCTACACACATTGACCCACACTCGCGACACCTACGCAGGCCTGGCTTTGCGTTTACCCTTAGGCATTATTTTCGTGGCGCATGGTGCGCAGAAATTGTTTGGCTGGTTTGGCGGCTATGGCCTGCAGGGCACCGGCCAATGGATGGCCTCCATCGGCCTGGAACCTGGAGTGCTGATGGCGGCGCTGGCAGGGTCGGCGGAATTTTTTGGGGGCATTTTTCTGCTGCTCGGATTATTCACCCGCGCCACCGCGCTGGTGTTGGCCTTCACTATGGCGGTTGCCATTATCACGGTGCATTTGAGCAACGGCCTGTTTATGAGCAATAACGGCTACGAATTTGGTTTGGCGTTACTGGCGGGCGCCATCTCCCTGATGATCTCCGGCGCCGGTAATCTGAGTATGGACAAAACTCTGGCGGCCGCGCTTGCGCATGACAACAAATGAGGTGACTTATGCTTAACGTGAGAAAGGCACACGAACGCGGGAAAGCCGATTTCGGCTGGCTGAAAAGCCGTCACACCTTTTCCTTCGGCGAATATTACGATCCGCGGCACATGGGTGTTTCCGCGCTGCGGGTAATCAACGATGATCGCGTTGCGCCCGGCGGAGGTTTTCCCACCCACGGGCACAGCGATATGGAAATCATCAGTTATGTGTTGGAGGGCGAAATTGCCCACCGCGACAGCGAAGGTAATGTGGCGACTTTACCGCCGGGAGAATTTCAGCTGATGTCCGCAGGCAGCGGCATTCGCCACAGCGAGTTCAACCCATCGAAAAGTGATTCCCTGCATTTTCTGCAGATCTGGATTCACCCGAATGTCTACGGAGCCGCGCCCGGTTATCAGCAAAAACACTTCGGCGCGCAGCCCGGTTTAACGCTAGTCGCTAGTCCAGATGGCGCAGAGGGGAGCCTGACCATCCGCCAGGATGCGCGGCTGTATCAGCTCCTGCTGCAACCCGAGACGGAAGCAATTTTGCCGGCGCGCCCTGACCGCAATTATTACGTTCACTTGGTGGATGGAGTATTGGCGGTCAACGGCGAGGAGCTGCAGCCGGGGGATGGAGCCCATGTGCACAAAGTCGCGGCGCTGCATCTGCAAGCCCAGAAAGAGTCGGTGCGGGCATTGGTGTTCGATCTGCCCTAAGCGCTTTACACATTGGATAACCGCGCCAAGGATGGCGCCCGCTGTGCAAAAACGCGGTCCAACGCTGGTTCCTGCATTAACGCGGCCGCTATAATGCCGCGTTTATTTTTGGGCATCCCGCCTCGCAGGAGCGCTGTTTATGTATATACAAGTTGTTGTGTCGATTAACGGTAATGAGCTGCATCGCTACAGCTTTAAAGAAGGCGAAATTTTGATTGGCCGCAGCTCTGACTGCGACGTGATTTTGGATAACGCCGGTGTTTCCCGCACCCACGCTAAGCTTGTGCGTGTCGGTGAGCGTGTGCAGCTGCTTGATTTAGATAGCGGCAACGGCACCTTTTTAAATGGCAAAGGTATCAAAGGATCCTTCGTCAATCCCGGGGATACCATTGGCATCGGCAAATTCAGCTTGACGGCAAAATTGGGAGCAGAAGCGCTGCCGGATTCTGACCCGCATCCCGAAATAGACGGCGAGCCCATCAACACCAGTACCGTTTTTCTACGTCCAGAGGAAACTCGCAAGATTCTGGAAAAAACCCAGGTTGCGCCCAAACCGGCGGCAACCACGCCATTGCGACCAAGCCAGCCGGAAGTGAATAAGTCTTCTGGTGGCCTGCTGTTTATCGCGGGAGCCTTGGTGGGACTTTTATGCGGCTGGTTGATCTGGGGATAACGGGTTGATCTGGAGATAAGAAAAGCACATCAGGTGCCGCGATTAACGCGGCACTGTCATATGTTCGAAGCGGCTGGCGTAATCTGTCCATTTAACGCCCGGAAATTCCGGGCGACCGAAGTAGTAACCCTGCAACAAATCGCATCCCACATCTTTCGCCAAACGCAATTGCACATCTGTCTCCACCCCTTCGGCGATAATTTCGAGCTCCAAGCTGTGACCCAATGCAGTGATCGCCTCGATCACTTTGCGATTGCGATCCTTGTTTACATCCGCCAAAAAGAAATTCCGGTCAATTTTTAATGTGTCCAAAGGAAAGCGCGTGAGATACGCCATGGAACTGTAGCCAGTGCCAAAATCGTCGATGGCGATGCGCAGACCTGCATCGTGCAAACCCTGCAGTACGCGCACACTTTTATCCGGGAAACGCATCAGCGTGGATTCGGTAATTTCCAACTCGACTTTTTGAGGATTTATGGAGTAGCGCTGCAACGCGTTGAACACACAATCGGAAATCGCCGAGTGATAACAATAATTTGCTGGAATATTCAGACACAAATCCGGATTGATTGACTCGCTCTGCCAGCGTTTTAATTGCGAAAACGCGGTGTTGAACAGCCACTCGTGGAAAGGCTCCGTCAAATTGAGGCGGTCAATCATTTCCATCAATTCCAGCGCGTTAACCGCATAATCACTGCGTGGCCAGCGGCTCAACACCTCCAAACGTTTCAGCTCGAAGGAATCTGCGGTCACAATCGGCTGATAAACCAGAGACAATTCGCCGCGCGCAATAGCGCGGGGCAGCTCGGTTTCCAGAATATGTTGCCGATTCCACTGGTGGCGATGCTGTTCCGAAAAAGCGACAAACTGACGCTCGCCGCCCTGCTTGGCCCGCCGCAATGCTTGGTCCGCCTGCTTAATCAATTCTTCGGCATTTTTGGCAGTGTCGGGATAGGTGGAAATACCGATGGACGCGCCGATCTGCACCACATTGCCGCTCAATTCAAACGGCGCCTCCAAGGCTTTTAATAATTTGTCGGCGACTTTGCGACCGGTATTTTTATCCACGTTTTCCAGCAGCACCAAAAACTCGTCGCTGCCAATCCGTGCCGGGCTGTCGGTGTTGCGGCAGTGATTGCGAATGCGCTCCGCCACCGCTTGCAATAGCTCATCGCCGACGGTGTGGCCGTAGGTCTCGTTAACCGGTTTGAAATGGTTGAGATCAAGATAAACCAGCGCGCAGCGCTGTTTGTAACGGTCGCAACGCTTGAGCGCCTGCTCCAGGCGATTCATCAGCAGATTGCGATTCAATAATCCGGTGAGGTTGTCGTAATGGGCGAGATGTTTGACCTGCTTATGCAGGTCGCGCGCGCGCACCGCATTCCAGATCGCGCCGTATAAGCGCGCCGGGGTAATGTTCTGGCGGATCAGGCAGTCCTGGGCGCCGTGATGCAGCATCTCCACTGCCATGTCCTCGCATTCCGCATCGGCCACCACTACCACGGCGAGCATATCCGCTGGGTAGTCCTGACGAATCAATTGCAACAGCTCGAGACCTTCTTTACGGGTGACGCCGGAGCCAATCAAGCAACAGATGGGCTCGTCTTCGCGAATGCGTAAGAGCGCATCGGCAACACTTTCCGCCTCAACCACCGACGGGAATTCATCGCGATACTTGCCCAACTGATCGACCAGGGCACGTCGCTCGCTCTTCACATCATCAATAATCAGGATTGGCTTGGAAAAGGGGTTTTGACTCACCACAAGCTTACAGCTCCACAGCTTTAGGAATGATCTGCCGTAAATGCCCGGAGCAGCGTGGGCAAACAGCGCAGGTGATGCGGGGCAAACACTGATCAAGCATAGTCCAGCATGCAAAGGGCGCAACTGGCGCCATTTTAAGTAGCAAAGGTAAAGACGACACCGCTGTACCTTCCGGTAACCACTCGGGGCCAATACGAGTTGCTCATCCTTCCTTTATTACCACTCATCCCGGCTTATTCGGGTTGCAAAATATCTCTAAAAAATCCTTTTTTCTGGTTATTCTCCACTTATCTCTTTAGCCATCCGCTCGTCTGGCAATATTCGGACTCACTCTTAGATTATTTATTTATCAAACTTTAAAATTCATAACTGATCCGAGCGACGTTATAACTCAATTTGGCAATTTCCTTTCTTTCCCTACCTTTAAGTTTTAATTCAACAAGTAAAAACGGCTATCCAAAGACCCGCCACGCTAGATTTGGCGAGGCTCACAGCCGAGTTGATAATCAAAATCGAGAAATTTCAAAAAATCCATAACCAAAACCTATAAAAGCAGCTCTGTTGCTTGCCGCCGAAGCAACGTCAATACTTTTTTCATGAAAAAACATGCGCCAAATCGGCTGCGTGACGTCTCAACAGGTACATGAGTTTTATGCGGGCACAAAAAGGCTTCACCTTAATTGAAATGATGATAGTGGTGGCACTGATCGCCATATTGGCGGGCATCGCTCTGCCCGCGTACAACAACTACGTCAATCGCGGCAAAATCAGAACGGCACAGGCGGATTTGGTGGCATTGAGTCTGAATTTCGCCAACGAGTATCAACGCAAACTGCAATATCCCGAGAGCACTGTTGATCTCAGCACCACCGTTAAATTGCAGGAGCGCTATAAAAGTTGGGCCCCGGCCTCCAAGGATTTCGATTTCAAAGTGGACTCTACAGTGGCCTCCAAATCGGACTACAAAGTCATAGCCACCGGCAAAGGCACCTCGGGTGTCGGCGGTTGTGTTATTTCCCTGAATAAAGCCAACGACCGAAAAATCGAAAGCTGTTCATACAGTGCCACTGGTGACTGGTTATGAAAAATCGCGGTTTTACGTTAATCGAAGTGCTGATTGTTATCGCCATTTTCGCGCTGATTATTCTGGTCGCTGCGCCGCTAACGGGATTTTGGGTCCGCGACGCCAACCTTTTGGAAGCGGAAGCGCAAATGACTCAGGCGGTGGGCCGCGCCAAAGCAGCAGCACTGCGCAACTATATGGCAGCGAAAAATGACGAACCCGTCACCGCTATCTGCTTGTCCAATACCAATTTGCTCACCGTGCGCGAAGGTACCGCCGGTGTTCCGCCCAGTTGCGGCACCACACCTGCCGGCACCCAGCTCTGGCGTGCGCAGCTCAGCACCAACGTTACCGTGCAGGCCAACAGTGCCAATTTCTCCTGTGCGTGCTTTACCAATAAAGCACTGCTCACCAATGGCGGAGCAACTTGCAGCGCCTGTTCAACATCGACGCAGTTTTCTCTCTCCGCCGGTGGCGAACCCACCACGTTGGTACTTTATTGATTCGGCTTTATTGCGAGTTACTTTTATGAATCAGTTTGTCGTTTTCAAAAGACCCGATCGCCAACAGCGTGGGGATTTTCTTATTGAATCTTTGATCGGCATGGTATTGATGGCCATCATCGGAATGGGCGTAGTGTTTGTGACTTCGAAAATGTCCGTAGCGCAAAAAGATATGCGAGTGCAGGAAATCGCCGTCAACCAAATGCGCGCACTGCTGCTGAACAATGGCACCGGCGGTATCAATATCTGCAGCGTCGCACCATCCGTGAAAATACCCGGTGTTGATGACGGCGATGTCAAAACCGAAGTGATCGGTTGCGGCGCAACCATCAGCGCTACCATCACCACAGCCACCGGTGACGTGACCATTGCCAATGTACCAAAACCTTTGTTTATTTCCGTGTCGCTAAAAAATGAAGATGGGTCATTTGGTCGCGATGAAATTATTGTGGGCGCCAGCGGAAGTTAACTTATGAAAGTTATCGCACCTGCACAATTATCAAGGCAATACGGGATGAGCCTGATCGGTTTGTTGATCGGTCTTTTAATTTCCGTTCTGTGTATTTTGGCCAGTCTGACGCTATATAAAAATCTTATTCAAGTCGCAACGGAAAGCAAACTGGATTCTAACCATGATGGCCAGATCGCCAGCGCTATGCTGATTATGCAACTCGAGGTGCAAAGCGCCGGCTACGGCATAGAAGCGGCTAATTTTGATCACCTTGTCAAACATACTCCCGCAACTGGAAAAATTCAGCTTTTATGGCGTTTTTCACCCGATGGCGGCACCACATTCGAGTGTCGCGGCTTTCGTGAAGAGCCGCTAGAGGACGAGGGAACATTTCGAGTATTGGAACTCGTTAAAGCCAACAGCGGCTGCAACGCTACCGCATCTTTAAGTGGTTTAACCTGGACCAAGGTCGCCGTGCTTGGCCGCTGGCGCGTGGTGGATGACGGTGTCGCCGATGCAGGTTTGGACTATTACATCAACAACAACAGCACCATGTTCAATTTTGACCTCGCACCCGCTATGTGCAGTCCTTACGGCGCCAGTGCCAGCGCCTCGGAATATCATGCGCTTCTTATCATCACCGCTCCCGGCAGCGCCACGTTACAGGGCGCGCCGGGAATTAACGCCAGTGAACATAAATTTTGTTTACCCAATATTTATCTCGCATCCCCTTGATCTGATGCAGGTGTTGTTATGAAACCACAATTACGTTTTCCGCACATTTCCAGGCCGTCATCACAACGGGGCATTGCCACCGTTTTGATTGTCGTGTTGATCGGCGTCGCGCTAACCGCCACCGCCATGACCATCATGCACTCCATGCGCAGCACTCAGGAAAAGCAAGTTGCCGTGCACGCGGCAACTAATGCACAAACCGGCGTGTGGGCAGCTGTCGAGGCGTTTCGTCTCTATTTGGAGACGCAAGGTGTCGGCGGCCTTACCAATGGTGAGAGCTTTAATATAGAGCTGGCCGGATATGGCACCATGAAGGCGCAAGATGTAAACGTCATTCCCAACGGGACAGGAGGACACCGGGTCACAGCGAATATCGTCAATGTGCAAGAGGCGGCCCAAGCTTCCGCAGCGGTGGGTGTTATTTATGAAGTCAACCCAGGTGGCGGTGGTGGTTATCAGTTGTCAGCGCCATTGAATTTCAATGATGACCTGAAGCTGACGAGTAATTTGACGTTTGATACGCCCATGGCTATGAACGTGAAGGGTAATGTTGAGATAACGAACGCCCATATCACCAATTTGAGAGGACTCAATGCAACGGGCTCCGTCACGGTGACATCCAATGGTGCGGTCGATTTAGGATTAATCCATGCCAATGGTGACGTCACTTTAAGCGGCACATCTCCCGCAGCAACGGAAGTTAAATCACAGGGTAATGTGACGCTGAGAGATACGGCAAGCGCTCCTCTTATTTCCGCCAACGGCAATGTTCTCCACAACGCCAGCACCAACACCACCAGCCTGCGCAGCCGCGCCAATGTCACCATCGGCAGCAATAGCGGCAACCACAGTCTGATTATTGCCGGTGGCGGGGTAACGGTTAATTCGCCTTACAGCGGCACAAGTACCGATTTATGGTCGGTGAACACGATTACCAATAACTCTACCGGCGCACAAATAAGCAATATATACGGCCAGGCAAATCTGGATTGTCCTGGTGCGTGGAATAAATTCACCAATATCTCCATCAATGGCAATTTCGGTACCGGCTGCAGCAGCCCATTAAGTCCCACCGTGGGCCAAACGGTTACGCGTCCCGCGGGGATTACGGTAAATGTAATGAATCCAGTACCGGCATTTAACATGCCCACCTTGTCGGTCGATGTTTATCCGTATCGGGAAGAGGCGAATTACATCGTCAGTTATGAAGCTGGAAAAATTAAAGTCATCATAAAAAATGTCAATGGTATTGCAGACGGCATTTATTATGTCGGTAATGGCCGCGGTATTTGTGCTGCAGTAGACGCCAGTAATAACTGCGTCGGAGCTATAACTAAATATATGTGCTTAGGCTCTTGGGACGGTGGGGATTGCCTCACTTATACCCGCCAACGCTTTACGATTGCGGAAGATATCAATGGCACCATTAATTATCACGCATTAGCCGCAGCAGATCCGAACTGGAAAGGCACCTTTAAACTTGAGGGCGGCGGTATTGCGCCCGGTATATGGTGGATAGACGGCAACGTGGTGTTTAGCACCGGATATAATAACGGGACCGTTCTCGCGACCGGTCATATGGCCAGCAGTAACCATTATCGCGGTGCCGCGGTCAACTACGGTGGCGAGCCGATCGTGTACACCAGTACCATCAGAAATCCCGCCCAACGTACCACGCCTTATCAAGAAATTTGTCAGGCGATTGCGACGGGCATGCAAGCGGAAATGAGCCACTTGGTCAACACCTACAAAACTCGCTTTCAAAACCAATATCCTACGAACTTGTGCGATAAAACCGCAGGTACTTATACACCCCATACTCTCGGCAATATTGCCCTGGCAGCTGGCGGTATCCGACCTACGTCCCTCGGCGGAGATGGCACTACCTTTAGCGGTGGTGACATCAGCATCAAGGCAAACTCTAACGTTTTTGGCATCGTATTGGCTGGAGGTTATTTCCAGGCGCGGAACAAT
>JBQGED010000294.1:0-10193 GCA_052039425.1 Sphingobacterium griseoflavum
AATACAAACAAGTCCGCTTTTGATGATGAGCAAATTTGCGTTGTCATCACCCTCCATAAAGAGAATGGTATTTTTGGGGTATTTGCGTAAGCTGGAGGTCCGCTCCAGCTTGAGCAGACACTCGGGCGGGATATTGTTAAACAAGCGTATTTTTTCAAGCATGGCCCGCATCTCTGTGGGAAAGCGTTATTTTCAGGTTCAGGCAGAAATTATGATGCGGCATTTTTCGACAATCAGCCATGGATTGAAAGTTCGCCATCCTCGCTTGTGGATCTTGACCCTGTGCGCGCTGATGGCCTTTACCGGCTTTTGCCTGTCATCTTATGCCCTTACCTTAGAACAAAAAACCGGGTTGCGCTGGCTGTTTCTGTGGCGTGGTCCCGTAAAACCACCTGCGGACGTCGTAATCGTGGCTTTGAACTCTGCAGCTGGGGAAAAGCTCGCGCTGCCACGCCAATCCAGCGCATGGCCCCGCACCGTTCACGCGGAGTTGATTAACGTATTGCACAGCGCTGGTGCGCGATTAATCGTGATGGATATTGCCTTTAAAGAAGCGCGCAATGAAACCGAAGATACTGCCCTGGAACAAGCACTCGCGCGAACGCAGAACGTCGTATTGTTTAAATATCTGCGCCGACATCAAATCGACACCGGTGCAGGCAGTGCGGATATAGAAGAAGAAATTCCACCACTGCCACGCTTTTCCCGTCACGCCATTGCCATCGGCAGCTTTGTATTGCCTAAATATCCGGCGGAAGTGAGCCACGCTTATTTATTCACCGAATTGTCGCGCGGCCGGGAGGCGACGCAACCGCTGCAGGCGTTTTTAGCACTTGATCCCGAGCGGTCGGAATCTTCATTAATGACTGATTTACCCAATCCACTTACCATCAATTTTTATGGCCCCGCCGAAACTCTTCACACAATTCCCATCGACGCCGCCTTGCGTATGTTGCCAGCGGAAGCGCGCACCACCTTTGCCAATAAAGCGGTTTATGTCGGCTATTCCGACAACCGTCAAACTGAGCAACAGGATGCATACCGAACGGTATTTAGCGACCGCCACGGAATTGACATCAGCGGTGTGGAAATTTCCGCAACTGTCTTTGCAAACCTGCTACAAAATAATTATCTGCGTTCACCCGCATCTGCGGTTATCGCTTTCGCGAGTCTGGCGTTTTTCGCCATAACAATTCTGTCCCATCGCCTGCACCTGCCACACACCATCACGACACAAGTTTTAGCAATTGCCATTTATACAGGTGGAGCTTACTGGCTGTTCTCTTCTTATTATTTTTGGCTACCGCTGCTGCTCCCAGTCATAGCAATGATAGGTGGCAACACTGCCATGTGGGCGTGGCACCATCTGCAACAGAAAAAACGCGAAGAGGAAATTCGCTACACGCTTACTCAATACCTACCTACAGAAGCAGCGCAAAAACTCAGTCGCAACTTCAATAAGCTGGAGCAACAACGCCAACTGGTCCAGGGTGTTTGTCTTTTAACCGACATTCAAGGTTACACGCGCTTGGCGGAAACTCTGCCGCCCAACGAACTGCACGGTCTGATGAACCGCTATTACGCGGTATTGATTAAAGCGGTCAAAGACAACGGCGGCTTTATCGGCAACCTTGTAGGCGATGGCATGCTCGCACTTTGGACTGCATCGGAGATAACCCCGGCGATTTGCGAAGCTGCTCTGCAAACGGTGAATGATATCCAGCAACGGCTTGCACAGGAGCCGGATCTTTGTGATCAGCTACCGACTTGCTTCGGCCTGCACGGCGGTCAATTCTCCCTCGGCAACCTTGGCCATACAGGCCACTTTGAGTATTCCCCCGTTGGCGATATGATTAACACCGCCGCGCGGATCGAACACTTAACCCGTCAACTGGGTACCAGGATCCTCTGCTCAGCACCCATTGCTGAACACCTTCTGCAAAATATGCGGTTTTTGGGTAATTTTTCACTGCGCAATAAATCAGTTCCAGTTGCACTATATAGTCCGGCGAACTTACCGTCCGCACTTTTAACGGAATATAAACAAGCGTACGAATATTTCGAAAAGAAACAATTTAGAGAGGCTCTGACCTGCTTTGCCCGGTTAGCCGCCGACCATGCTGACGGACCCAGTATCTATTTTGCCAATGCCTGCCGTCAGGAGCTAAAACTCAAAAATTAACCGCCACCGGATCGGGAGAGTTCCATGGCTAGACTTTTTTTTAATAAAACAGAACTACAGCTATCGCCCAACACACTTATCGCGCAGCTTCAACACCTCCATCAGCTATTCAAAATCCTCCTAACGCTTCTGCTCACCATCACCATAATTAATATGGCCTCCGCCGATACCCGCTGTGATAATCCCGCGGCGATCCTGGAAAGTGCGGAAGGCGTAGTGGAGTGGGCAGTCGGAGATAATGACTCTTGGCAAAAAGCAGAACGAGGAGCCAGCTTCTGCTACGGCGACAAAGTCCGCGTTTTGGAGCAGCGCGCAGCTTTGCGGCTCGCCAATGAAACACTTGTTCGATTGCAGGAAAATTCGCTGATCATATTACTGCCGGAAGCAAAAGGCTTCTGGTTCGGCCTGCTCGAGGGCGCCGGCCACTTTTTATCCCGCACGCCCAAACAATTCACGATCAAAGCGCCCTATTTAAATGCTGCCGTGGACGGCACCGAGTTTGTGGTTATTGCTCAACCGCAAGAAAACCGCGTTGCGGTTGTGGAAGGTGCCGTGCGGGTCAGCAATGATTTGGGGGAAGTGCGTTTGCGCGAAGGTACTTTAACCAGCGCCACCGCCAACTCCGCTCCCACTGCCGTGCAAAGCATCCGCTTGCGCGATGCCGCCGAGTGGGTGCTTTATTACCCGCCGCTAATTGTGCAGATTTCCGCCGCTGCACGCATAGAAGCATTAATTCAGCAAGAAAATTACGGAGAAGCGTTAGCACAATTAACCGCTGCTGGACTTACTCCCGAAACCGCCGCCCTGGCGGCATCTCTCGCCTACCACACCGGCAACACAAGCCACGGCGAAGAATTATTGGCTCAGACACTCAACCAATCACCCGGCCAAGCCGAAGCCCTCGCCTTGAAAGCATTGCGAACACTGATCGGTGGCGACAGTGAAGGCGCCCTTGCTCAAACCACTCGACTGATTAACACTCACCCACAAAACCCCAGCGCTTTGCTCGCCCATGCCTATGCACAACAAAGCCACGGCAAAATTGAAGAAGCCCTAAAAACCAACCTGCAAGCACAAGCACTTATTCCTGATAATTTATTTGTGCTGGCGCGCACAGCGGAATTGCAACTCAGCGTCGGCAACACCCGCTCAGCGCAAAAGCTGATTAATAGGGCACTCAAACAAGCCCCACAACACAGCCGCCTTAATACCCTCGCCGGCTTTATCGCCCTCAACCGATTCTCCACCCGCAAAGCCCAAAACTACTTCCAAACCGCCATCGCCACCAACAGCAGCGAACCTCTAGCACATCTCGGGCTTGCCCTCGCACTGATTCAAAAAGGCAAAATCGACGAAGGCCGCAGTCAAATGGAAATGGCCGTACTGCTCGATCCTACTAGCAGTTTATTGCGTAGCTACCTCGGCAAAACCTACGCGACGCAGAATCAGAATGATTGGGCGGATACGCAATATCAACTGGCGAAAAATCTGGATCCTAATGATCCTACGCCTTGGTTTTATCAGGCTCATTTGAAGCATGAGGAAAATAAATCCGGAGAAGCTTTGGAGTTGATTTCAACAGCGATTGAGAAAAATGATAATCGGGCGGTTTACAGATCTCGGATGCTGCTAGATAGCGACGCCGCGGCGCGGAGTGCAAATCTAACCAATATCTATAAAAAATCTGGATTTAATCAAACCGCTAAAAATACAGCAGCCCTATCCGCTTTTGATAATCCAACCGACTTTGCTGGCCACCAAGCTTTAATAACAGCTTACAGTGATGATCCAAAAGCCCAAATTCTCAGATCAAAAGAAGCCATCAAAACGCGCATGCTAGCCCCCATCGGTGCCAAGGAGTTACCTGTTGGAACAGGGGAAACGGGCATTCAAATCCATCCTTGGGTGTCCCCCGGAAAAATGGGGGCCCACGAGCATACCCACATGTATGCGCAGCGGGGATTTACAGGAACCCTTACCGCCACTGCAGGATCTCAAGATTCACAAGGGTACGACTGGCTAATTCAGGGGATAGGGAAAAATTTATCGATTAGCGCTGGACAGTATGACTACCAGTCTGACGGCTATCGAAATAACAACGACATTAACATCCACATAAACGAAAGTAATCTGCATTACCAAATCACGGATCAATCTAAAATATTTATGCAGTATCTTGCGAGGGACGAGAAGTCGGGTGACGTGGAAAATGGGCCCAGATCTTCCTTATTTTCGGAAGAAGAACGAGTTCAAAAGTCAGCTAAACGCCATCTGATTGGCGTCATGCATCGATTTGCAAATGACTCTGCCGCAGTGATTACGGCAAGCAAGATTTGGGAAGATATTGACAACACCACCGGGTATGTTCTGGAAAGCGACATCTTATCTACTTCATATCCCGAAAGCCGTCAGTTTGAGGCGGTATACATAGGAAATGTAAACCAATATTCCTTTCAAATTGGCAGCGTTATCCAAAAATACGAATTTGACGGAAACACTTCGATCGCAATACCGATTGTGGATTTCTATTACAATGCCAGCGTATCGGAGCAATCCGAATACCAGTCCTTTTATGCAAGTATAGCCAGCCCTTCTTATAAGGGCATCAGAACATCGGTCAGCATCGGCACTAACGATATATCTGCGGCATACTTTAACTACGCAGAAACCACGGGCGATGACTCACCCACGTATTCCGTTTCCCGCATATCTGACAAAAAAATAAATTACAAAATAGGTACTCTCTGGAATCCAACGCCAAGCGTGGGGCTCAATTTAGCTCACTGGAGACTAACCGCCCCCCGGATTCCAGATCACCCCTCCTGGGGAATGCTCGAACCGTTTTATATCAACACAGTAGAAGATGTGATGAACTTTACCCAGCAGACATCAACTGCGGCGAAATTTTTCTACCGTCCAGATCACAAAATTGCGGTGAATGTTGACCTTCAGGATAGCGAATTTATCGAAAATACATCGATCATCGAAAATGAAGAAGAGATCCTCGCATTCAACAAAACAGATGCCATCACACTTCGCTTGAATATTGAGCACCAAATCAGCCCAAGCGTTACACTTTCAGTCCTATCTGAACTACATGACAGCGAACTTCAGCCTGCCCTGATATCCGGAAATATTACATCTCTTACCAATTACATCACTACAACAAAAGCCAAAATTAATTATTGGAAATCAGCAAGTGTTGCACTAGAAATATCCCATATCCAGCAACAAAAAAAGACTCAAATCACCCAAAACTCAGAAATTGATCCAACCAGCGATAATGGCCTCATAGCCAACATGGCGTTTGAATTCGACTGGAAAAACCCCAATATCAAGTTCTACGTTGCCGCATATAACCTGTTGAACACAAAGAAAGATTTTTACCAGAGAAAACTTATGGAGAAATCTGCTTACGCACCTTCACAGCCAATTTGGCCCTCAGAAAGGAGTGTCATTCTCAATATGACGTACCAATTTTAGAGATTGACACTCCTACCCTGTTCAACACCCTGGAATAACAAATAGTTGCTCTCTGTTGCCAATTTTGATTTTCAGTGCGGGGTCACAGCTCGAATTCGATCGAGTACTGGCATTAGCTCTCAAGACCATAGGCTCCGCTGAATCAGTTTTAGGCTTGCTCGCCAGGCTTACCTCGGTAATCGTACCAATTAAAGTTTCTTTTGCATTTTCTGATATCGCAGGACATTTTATCTGATACTCCTCCCCACATGGCTGATACACTAACCCATTCTTTGTCACCAAAGTAATATGACCACCTTCATCAACTTTTGCCGTAACCCCTTCTTTGGAGGGCTGTACAGAAGGAGTAGGCCTCGTTGGCAAGGAGCCAAAGCAACCTGACAAAGAAATACTTAAATAGGAAATAGCCACTAAATTTATAAAATTTTTTTTCATTTTCTCATCCCCTTTTTGATCAAAGCCGCTATAACTACTCCTATATAGGGGCACATTTATAACCAGTTTAGCTTTATTCATATGAGCGTAAATTGCCCAGGAGCAATATATCCCTGTTTCAATGCATTCACAATTAAGAAGTTCATTGACAGCCCCACCAATATTTGCCGCACTTTTAGCTTTATCGATTTCGCTTGATCATCATCTTGAGATTTTAAAAGGCCTATTGTCTCTTCAAGCACCACACGCTCCGTAGATGCCCCAACTTAGTGCTACAATGACGCACGTCCGTTATCCTTGAACCTCGAAAACAAAATCACGTGGTTCAAAGCAAACCAAGATTATTTTCCATATGCCCAACCGCTACCAAACCCTCTCCCACCCCACAGAATTCTGCTACGAAGAAAAACGCAGCCGTTTTATCACGCATATCTGGCCTGTCGCCACCAAAGAGGAAGGCTTTGCTCATTTTGAAGCCATCAAGCAGCAGTACCCGGATGCGCGGCACCATTGTTGGGCGTATGTGATTGGGGATCCGGAGCAAGCGACGGCGGCGGGATTTAGTGATGATGGGGAACCGAGTGGAACAGCGGGGAAGCCGATGTTGAATGTGTTGATGCAGCGGAAGGTGGGAAGCGTGTTCGCGGTGGCGGTGCGGTATTTCGGTGGCATTAAACTCGGTGCCGGGGGGCTGACCCGGGCTTATGGGCAAGCAGTCTCTCGCGCACTAGATGAAGCGGAATTTAAATGGGTTACGCCGCGGCAGCAGCTCACTATAGAAACGGATTTTTCGCTGGAGCAAAAAGTCCGGATTTTTTTGCAGCGGGAGGATGTGGTGCTTACGAATGTCCGCTACGGAGAAGAAAGCGTCACTTTGGTTTGCGATTGCCCAATGGATCGAGTAGAGCCTATAAAAGCGCTGCTTCAGGAACAGACTTCTGGCAAGATCCGTTACGACTGACGTTATCTCGAATTAATTTGAATTGGCTGCGCGTGTTCTTCACTAATCTCTGATTTAAGTGGTACATCCGCGTGACCAAGATTCTCCAAAATTTTTTTGGCTTGTTGGCGCCGGGTGTGGCCATGGTCCCAGGCAATAACGCGCCGAAGATAGGGTGTCGCGCGGGAGGGTTCTTTGCTAACGGCGAGCAGCCGCCCCAGCTCCATATTCAAGCGAACATCGGCGGGATAGCGGCGATACAGATCGCTGAGCAGCGCAACTGCTTGATCCGTTTTTTTCTGTTCCGCATATGCAAGCGCTGCAAAATATCCGGCTTCCAGCGCACCGTTGTCGAGATTCAATGCTTTTTCACCGTATTCCACCACTCGACGCAAATACTCATCCCCCGCAGGCGCAGCGGCATTTTTTTGCTTTGCCTTATCCCAATACAAATGCGCTGCATTGGTAAGAACATAGGGATCATACGCTTCCGTCTGCAGCGCCAGCCCCATAACATGGGCCGCGAGGTCTACCCTCCCGAGATGTTGCTCAAGGATCGCACGCAGAGACAAAGGTCGTGCAACCGAGGTTTGTTTGGCATCGATGCGTTTCAGCCACTCCAGCGCGGTTTCCTGCTGGCCAGATCTATAAGCCAAATCGCCGAGCAGATAAGCCGCCTCATTAATAGACAAGCGCCGTTCTGTCAGCGCACCGCGATACCGAGGAATCTCCGTTTTATAACCGGACCAGGTGCGCCGATCTGCATAAGCCCTTAATTGCGCATCCATTTCCACAAGCGTCATACCAAAGTGCTTTTGTACGGATATATGGGGATCTTCATCGCGATTGATCGCTAATAACAGGGATGTCATCCCGACACGATGATCTTTATCTGAGCTGAGATGACCCAACTGGAGAAAGTGCATAAACATCCACGCGGACGCGTAATAGCGTGCCCAGTAGCGCGAATTATCAGTGTCCTGCGGTGATAACAACTCCAGAATCGGCATCAGACCTTCTTTATCAATATCGTTCCGCCGCCAGGGGTGTACCAGGCCAATTAATACCTGACGTTCATCTAACTGTGAGGCGGCCAGTAGATCGGCAAAGCCCTCCTCATACCAGAGCGGGTAGCGCAGCTGACTGTGCGCTCTCATCAAGTGGTGCACATATTCATGAAACAGAATCAGGCTCGCGTCCGCTAATTTGGACTCGGCGCCAACGACCATTCTCGGACCTTGCCAGGTATCGCGGAAATAACCTGCAATCCGGCTGTCCGGCTGAAAATCCCGATAGTCCCGCTTACGGTTAAACATAAAAATCTGTGCACTGGTATTTGGCGCCGCAGACGGGAGGCCCGTCACCGACAATACCACGCTGCGAAAGCGCTCAAAATCCATCAATAGCGCTCTGGCTTCCGCCGGCTTTCGATCAGAATAAACGACGAAATTTTCTGAGGTATATTCCGACCACTGGCTGTTCTTTGCCGCGGCGAAACCACATAGAGGAAACAGCGTGACCAGCAGGGCTAATATCAAACCCAATAAAACATGCAGCACCGACACAACAACCATTATTCAACTTTTGGAGATGGTCATTGTACCGGCAAAGCGAGCGATAAAGGCAGGCTTGCTCAGAGTCGCGCTATCGCAAGGGGCGCCAACGCTGTTCGGGCTCAAGATTCAGCGAGCCCTCCTCATCCAGAGTGGCGTATTGCTTACCTTCAGGGCTTAGCAGTACTACGGTAGGCATTTCAAATAGAGGTCTACGCACAAAAGCCAACTGCCAGCCAAAATCCGTCAAATGATCAAGGCTCTCCAGTTGCATAGGTGTTAGATAATGCTCTAGATCGCGAGGAATGGGTTCTTGACTGCCTCGCTTATCCAGATTTTGATACGCAGTATCGTCAATAGCTTCCAGTACTTTTACACCAGCAGGTATGGTCATCACGGCGCAACTCCTCCATCACGTCTCTTGATTAAGATTCGACCAAGAAAACCACCTTGTCAAAAATGCCGACAACGAAGAAATGCTTTGATATTCACGGATTTATTCTCTGCGACCCCGTTCCGCTCAATTCCGGTCCGGAATGATATTAAAAGGGTCAAAAATTCATCAATTTAGATTCTTAAGTTTTTAGGAAAAAAATTTAAATAACGAATTAAACTGTTAAATTTATTTAAAATTGCCCTTTCTCAAATCTCGTTTGGCGCAATTGACAGCACATCAATTACTACGCCTTCCGATTCAGCATCGGGTCGATAACACCAACGAATATTCAAATCCCAGAGACGCATACCGTATATACGGCCAGAATCCACCGACTGATACTGAGGACGGGGATCCTGTTGCAACACCTCGCGGATAAGATTTTTGATGGACGATTCGTCTGCATGGCATCTATTTTTGCTGACAAAAAAGTCGGCGGCCTCGCTGGAAAAAATCACAGGAAGGAATTGCGGCGCCTCAGGTGCGATCTTATTAATCGCATCAGGAATCGCATCCGCATAAGGCACATAAGGTTTGATATCGAGGATCGGTGTGCCATCGAGCAAGTCGACGCCGCCGATCTCAACAAAAAACCCCGCCTCCTCTTTGATACATCCGAGAAAGGAAACTACAGAAAGACCGATTGGATTAGGACGATTCGGTGACCGCGTCGCAAATACCCCAAGCGCTTTATTACCGCCGAGACGAGGCGGTCTCACCTTCGGTCGCCAAGCGGCATGGGTTGCATGGAAGACAAACTGCAGCCATATGTGGCTACAGCCATCCAGGCCGACGAAGGCTTCTTCGCGGGCAAATTCGGGGTAGATCAAAATCCGCGCCCTCGCGCTGGGGGCCAGTCCCGGCTGCCGCGGAATACCAAACTTTTCCTTAAAACAGGATTGGACTTCACCTATCGCGGTAAAGGTAAATGCACATTTTGGCATAGAGAATTGACTATCCGAAACAGAGCTGAAATGCTACGCCGATTGTAAGACGGGCCAAGGAATTATGAGCAAAATATTATATGGTGTTTCTGGTGAGGGCTCGGGACATTCTTCGCGGGCGAGCCTGATTGCCGCTCATCTTGAGAGTCAGGGACATCAAGTCAAAATTGCGAGCTACGACCGAGGTTATCGCAATTTACGAGATAACTTTGATACCTTG
>JBQGED010000295.1:0-13580 GCA_052039425.1 Sphingobacterium griseoflavum
AAGCACAAGCTTTATAGAATCGGATCACCCATTATTGGCAAGCCTGAGCACGAAATCCAACGAGACTGATTGGCGGGACGCAAAAGAGGATTTGTATCAACAGCTGTGGGTAAGCTATTTCCATTCGGTCAACATTCAACAGCGCAACAATGCCAAGCTGCATCTGCGCCATATGCCACGACGGTATTGGCCGTATTTAATAGAAAAGAGCTTAATCGAGAAAAGCCATTCTGTTCGCGACAGGAAGACTCGCTGATTATTTCTTAGCTTCTTCGTCTTTGCGACTGGTCACCGTCAACCAATCCAGCACCATGCCTGAAATCGCATTAAACCGCGCCACGCGATAGACGATTTTGAGAAAGTGAGGATGATGGCGTACTCGCGGCTCCACAGCGCGAGGAATAAACCATAGCGAAACCAAGCTGCGCAGCAATGCACTGCAAATGAACACCACAAAAATCGCACTGCCCAATTCGAAGGGCAAATGGTCGCGGATATAAGGCGCCGCTGCAGCGAGATAACCGCCGAACAATGCACCTGCAAAAACCAGCGTCGCCCCAATGGCGGACTGTACGGCGGCGTAGCCTGCAAAGTTGGTGCGGTGCGGGCGTATGTCGTAAAGGTAATTGGCTGTGCTGAGCGAAAACCCGCTCCAAGCGAATCCAGAAATTGCCTGCACCCAGAGCAGATAATAAAAATTCGGCGATATCAGCCACCACAAGGGCAAGGTCGGCAGAATGCAGCTGGTGATCACCATAACGAGACGATTGCCGAAGCGATCGCTCATTCGCCCCCAGAATTTCAGCGTGACAAATTGAGTGGCGATGGAGGAAATGCTGCACAGGCTGTACTGCAGATAGGAGAACCGCAATTCCGACAGCATATACACCGCAAAAAACGGCGCGGATATGGCGACCATGCCCTGCATGCCGGCAACAAACAAACTGTAATTGCGAAAGGTTCTGTCCTTGAGCGAGTGCAAAGTGTGGCGCATGGTTTCGGCAAATTGGCGCGATTGCGCCGCCGGCACGTGCGGGTCAGGGTCGTGCATTTCCCATAACAGCCAGGCGGAGACAAACCGACCTATAGAGGCTGCGCCAAAGAGCAATAAAAATCCCAACCAGGCTTTGCCTGAAGCTTCGCCTACGCTGAGCATGGCGCCCCCGGCGAGAAAAACCACCAGCGACGTGGCCATGGTCAAGCGAGTGCGCGAGGCGAAAAAGACTCCCCGACGGCGTCGCGGCACTATGCTGCCCATCCAGGCCCGCCACTGGGGCTGGATGACATTCATACTCGCGTGATAGAAAATCGCCAACACAATCAGCGCCAGCATGCCCCACTCGGGGTGAAATAGCGCCAGCACCCCCATACCAGCGACCACCAGCGCCTGGATCACCGCAAAAATCGTGATCAACAAGCGCCGGGGGATATAGGCACCGAGCCACACGGAAAGCAATTGAAATACCGCGCCAAAAAATTGCGGAAATGCGGTGAGCCAGCCCATTTGCACAATGCTGGCCTGCAGATAAATCGCAAACGCATTGAAGAAATTGTCACCCGTCGCCGTCATGGTGGAGGACGCCACCGCCTCTACCTGGGAACAGCGCAAGGTTCTGCGCAGCCAGGTGCGCTGGGGTACGCGGCGTTCCGGACCTTTACTAATTGATGTCATGCGGTTTATGGGCCTTATCACTTCGCCGAAACAGGCTGCCAGTTTTCCCAGCAGCGACGAGGGGCATGATTGTGCCTAAAACGCCTCCAGTCCGGTGGCTTCCGAACAGATGATGTTCTAGTTTTTTTTGAGTATAGCGAGCGAAATCGAGGTCAGACTCTATTGCCAGCCGGGACGGGCCTCACCTGCCAGCCAGGCGTTCCACCGGGTTCCTTTTTTCCCATACATCGGAGGTGACCACATGCCAAATTCCAACAGTTTTAAGGCGCTCTCCCAGTTGAAGCTCGACGGAGAATCCTACACGTACTTTTCTCTGCAAGCTTTGCCTAAGGAACAGGTTCAGCGCCTGCCCTTTGCGTTGAAGATTCTCCTGGAAAACCTGCTGCGCAAAGAGGACGGCGTCAATGTGACCCGGCGGGATATAGAGGCGCTGCTGGCCTGGCAGCCAACGGCGGATCCGGATTATCAAATCAACTTCACCCCGGCGCGGGTGGTATTGCAGGACTTTACCGGCGTGCCTGCCGTGGTGGACCTCGCAGCCATGCGCGCCGCCATGCGTCAGCTCGGCGCTGATCCTGCGCGCATCAATCCGCTGGGCCCCGTGGATCTGGTGATCGACCACTCAGTAATGGTGGATGAATTCGGCCGCCCGGACGCCCTCGCCCGCAATATCGAGTTGGAATTCGAGCGCAACAGCGAGCGCTATCAATTTCTGCGTTGGGGGCAAAAAGCCTTCGACAATTTCCGCGTGGTGCCACCGGGCACCGGCATTGTTCACCAAGTGAATCTGGAATATCTCGCGCAAGTGGTGATGAAGGAGCGCAGCAGCGATAAGACTTTATTGGTGATGGATACGCTGGTGGGCACCGACTCCCACACCACCATGATCAATGGTCTGGGTGTACTCGGCTGGGGCGTCGGCGGTATTGAAGCGGAGGCGGCCATGCTCGGCCAGCCGATCACCATGCTGATTCCGCAAGTGGTGGGCTTCCGCCTCACCGGCAAATTGCGCGAAGGCGCCACTGCAACCGATCTCGTGTTAACCGTCACGCAGATGCTGCGAAAAGCCGGCGTGGTCGGTAAATTCGTGGAATTTTTTGGCCCGGGCCTCAGCAATCTCCCCCTCGCCGACCGCGCCACCATCGGCAACATGGCCCCAGAATACGGCGCTACTTGTGGCCTGTTCCCGATTGATCAGGAAACCTTGAATTACCTCAGTCTCTCCGGCCGCGACCAACGCCAAGTGGATTTGGTGGAAGCCTATGCAAAAGCCCAAGGTTTCTGGCGCGACGACAGCACGCCGGATGCGCAATACAGTTCGATATTGGAATTGGATCTGAGCTCGGTGGAGCCGAGTTTGGCCGGTCCCAAACGACCGCAGGATCGCATAGCCCTCGGCGCGGTAGCGGCGGAATTTCGCGAATTACTGCAAGCTGAACAATCCCGCCGCTCTGCCACCGTGGCGAGTGATCGCGACGCGAAAAAATCCAGCGGGTCGGGGTTGGACTTAAAAGATGGGGCGGTTGTCATCGCCGCCATTACCTCATGCACCAATACCTCAAACCCTGCTGTGTTAATCGCTGCTGGCCTGGTAGCGAAAAATGCCCACGCTCGCGGATTAAAAACCCAGCCCTGGGTAAAAACCTCTTTCGCGCCCGGTTCACAAGTAGTGCCCGCTTATATGGAAAAAGCCGGCTTGCTCGAACCGCTGCGCCAACTCGGCTTTGATATCGTCGGTTTCGGTTGTACCACCTGCATCGGCAACTCCGGCCCACTGCCAGACGACGTGCAACAAGCGATTTATGACAAGGATTTATTAGTCGCGGCGGTTTTATCAGGCAACCGCAATTTCGAAGGGCGCATTCATCAGGACGTTAAAGCCAATTACCTCGCCTCCCCGCCTTTAGTGGTTGCCTACGCACTCGCGGGCAATATGAATATCGATCTCACCAAAGAGCCGCTGGGCACGGGCAGGGATGGCAAGCCGGTATTTCTCAAAGATATCTGGCCGAGTCAAAAGGAAATCAGCGATTACATCGCGCGCAATATTTCCGCGCAGCTCTACCGCGAAAAATATGCGGATGTGTTTGCCGGTAGTGAACAGTGGCAAGGTCTCCCAGTTCCAGAAGACGAAGTGTATTCCTGGCCGGAATCCACTTACGTTAAACAGCCTACTTATTTTGCCGGCATGACTATGGAGGTTACGCCGCCCCATGCCATTATCAATGCACGCTGCTTGGTAAAAGTTGGCGACTCCATTACCACGGACCATATTTCCCCCGCCGGTTCGATCAAGAAAAGCAGCCCCGCTGGCGAATATTTAATGGCCCACGGTGTTGAGCCGAAGGATTTCAACAGCTACGGCTCACGTCGCGGCAATCACGAAGTCATGGTGCGCGGAACCTTCGCCAACGTGCGTTTGCGCAACCAACTCGCACCGGGAACGGAAGGCGGTTACACCACCTACCTGCTGACCAACGAGCAAACCAGCATCTACGACGCCGCCGTGCGTTATGCCGAAAATAAAGTACCGCTGATTATTCTGGCAGGACACGAATACGGCACCGGCTCCAGCCGCGACTGGGCCGCCAAAGGCACCAATTTGCTCGGAGTTAAAGCGGTAATCGCGCAGAGTTTTGAACGCATTCACCGCTCGAATTTGGTCGGCTTTGGCGTTCTGCCCCTGCAATTTTTGCCGGAAGAAAGCGCTGATTCACTCGGTCTGAAAGGCGATGAGTTTTTCACTATCGAAGCTGTAAAAGGCGAGCCAAGGGAATTGCAAGTAACTGCCACTTCAAGCGCCGGTGAGAAAAAAGAATTCACCGTACAAGTGCGCATCGACACCGCAGTCGAATGGGAATACTACCGTCACGGCGGCATTTTGCATTACGTGCTGCGGCAGTTGGCGAAGGGTTGAAAATCGCCTAAGGCGGGAGGCTATTAGCCTCCCGCCCCTTCTCCTCCCGGCCCCGTCATAGGTGTCGGATCTGTTAATTGATTAAATGTCTCTCGATCCATCAAGTTTTTCTCCCGCACCACATCCCATAACGTTTTATTTTCTGCATAGGCTTGTTTCGCAACGGCCGCTGCCACGTCGTAACCGATTTTAGGAGCCAACGCCGTTACCAACATCAGCGAATTGTGCAGATGATTTTTTATGACGCCTTCGTTTGCTTGCATTCCATCCACACAACGCAGACGAAAACTGTCGCAGGCATCCGCAAGCAAATCGATGGATTGCAGCACATTGTGAATAATCACCGGCTTAAACACATTTAATTGCAGATGGGCTTGCGACGCCGCTACCGTAACAGCAGTATCGTTACCAATCACCTGCGCGGCCACCATGGTGAGCGCCTCAATCTGAGTGGGATTGACTTTGCCCGGCATAATTGAACTGCCCGGCTCGTTCGCCGGTAAAATTAATTCACCCAACCCACAGCGCGGTCCACTCGCCAATAAACGTAGATTATTGCCAATCACTAACAACGCACTCGCCAATTGGCGCAAAGCGGCGCTGGTTTTTAACAAGGCGTCGTGAGCGGAAAGCGCCATAAATTTATTCGGCGCGCTGCGAAATGGCAGCCCGGTTTGTTTGCCGATTTCCAGAGCCACACTCACCGCCCATTCCGGATGACTATTCAAGCCAGTGCCGACAGCAGTGCCGCCCAACGCCAGGTCGTAAAGATCGTGACACGCCTGATCCAAGCTATGACGCGCCGCTTCCAGCTGAGCCACATAGCCAGAAAATTCCTGCCCTAATGTCAGCGGCGTGGCATCCATCATATGGGTGCGGCCGATTTTCACTAGGTCGGCAAACGCTTTTGCGCGCTCCGCCAAACTGACGATCAACGCTTGCAACGTGGGACGTAAACGCTCCTGTAACGCGAGCACGGCGGCAATATGCATAGCGGTGGGAAAAACATCGTTGGACGATTGCGATAAATTCACATGGTCGTTCGGATGCACCGGCTTTTTACCGCCTTTCGGCTGCCCGGCTAATTCGTTGGCGCGATTGGCGATCACCTCATTGGCGTTCATATTGGTTTGCGTGCCGCTGCCGGTCTGCCACACCACCAACGGAAATTGATCATTAAAACGTCCGCTCAAACCTTCTGCGCACGCCTGCAAAATCCACCCGCAGCGCTGTTCATCCAGCTTCGCCAAGCCGCGGTTAGTACGCGCTGCTGCCGCTTTCACCACAAACAGTGCGCGAATAAATACCGATGGAAATCTCTGTCCGCCAATGGGGAAATTCTCCAGCGAGCGCTGCGTCTGTGCTCCCCAATAACACTCCTCTGGCACCTCGATACTGCCAAGCGTATCCGTTTCGATTCGAACTTTTTCTGCGCTCATGATGCATTCCTCGTTTATTCGCTCTGGCGAAAATTTTCTCGATCATAATCAGACATGCACACCCCTGCGTCCGTTCGTCCCCTCGCTTCCAGGCTGGCCGCCGTCCCGCGTCGTTACTTGGATGCCAATCACAGACAACAAAGCCACAACACGGCAAGATTCCCTAAAACAAAATGAACTAAGAGGCACCACAGCGGTGATAAGACAAATAATAAATAACGGCTGGCTGATCATCCTATTCAGTATAGGACTGGTCGCTTGCGGTGGCGGCCAGCAAACGGGTTCATCTTCCAGTTCTTCGAGCAGCTCATCCAGCTCCTCAAGTTCGTCTACTTCTTCCAGTTCGTCGAATTCATCCAGCTCATCAAGCTCCTCCAGTTCGTCGTCCAGCTCAAGTTCATCATCGTCAAGTTCGTCTTCCAGTTCTTCATCCTCCGGTGATCCAGTGGAACCCTGGATGGCATCCGCCTCTGCCCAATTCACACCGGCGGTTATCGAAAATGGCATCACGCTGCGCGACACCGCCGGAAATATCTTGCATGCCCACGGCGCAGGCATCGTTAAAGTTGGCGAGTTTTATTATTGGTACGGCGAAAACCGTTATGACAATCAGTCATTCAAAAGCGTACGACTCTACCGCTCGCGCAATTTGAAAGTTTGGGAATTCGTTAAAGATATTCTTACCGACAAATCCGATGCCGATCTGAATTACGCCAAAATCGAGCGTCCGAAAATCATCCACAACAAAAGGACCGGCCAATTTATTATGTGGATGCATAAAGAAGGCGGCGATAATTACGGCCAGGCACGCGCAGCGGTGGCCGTGGCGGATCGCATCGACGGTGATTATCGCTATCTCGGCAGTTTTCGTCCGCTGAATCATATGTCCCGCGACTGCACCGCGTTTGTCGATGACGACGGCGCGGCCTATTTTCTATCAGCAGCAAATGAAAATGCCGATTTACACCTTTATCGCTTAACAGACGACTACACGCAGATTTCGCATCTGGTGCAAAAAATCTGGGTGGGCCAGCACCGCGAAGCACCGGCGTTGGTTAAACGCGATGGTATTTATTTTCTGCTGACCTCCGGTACTTCCGGCTGGGATCCCAATCAAGCTCGCTACGGCACCGCGACGAGTCTCTCCGGCACTTGGAGCGCGACCAAAGCCGTAGGCAACGGCACCACTTACGATTCTCAGCCGACCTACATTCTGCCGATTGAAGGAAGCCGAACCACGTCTTACTTATATTTGGGAGACCGCTGGCTCGACCCGACTTACCAAGATTCAAAATACGTCTGGCTCCCCATCACCTTCCCCAGCCGCGACACCATGGCATTGAACTGGTCCACCCGCATCGCGGTTGACGTCAATACAGGCGAATTATTTGGCAGCGGCATGGAGGAAGTGCGGATTCAATCCCGCCATAGCAGCAAATGCTTAGACGTCTCCGACGGCAGCCTCGCCGAGCACGCCAACATACTGCAATGGACCTGCGGCTCAGGGCACAACCAGCGCTGGCGCTTCACCGAACTGCAACCGGGCTATTTCCAAGTCAAAGCTTTGCACAGCAGCCAATGCATGGACGTGGCCTCGGCCAGCACAGAGGACGGAGCTAACGTCTTGCAATGGCCCTGCAACGGCTCCGACAACCAACTCTGGCAAATCCAGGACCACGGCGACGGCTCCTTCTCACTGGTTTCCAAACACAGCGGCAAATGCATCGACGTGACCAAATGGAGCACTGAAAACGGCGGCAACATTCAGCAGTGGGAGTGTTTGGGGAGGGAGAATCAGAAGTTTGTAGAGTTTTAGCGCCTGTTAATTCTGGTGCAGATACCGTTGGGACAGGTGACCGCGTCAACTCTCCGGGGTCACTCTATCCACAACGACTTAACGCCAAACCATAAACGGATTGAGCAGGCGCATAAATGGGCCGGTGAATTTCAAGGGCGCATCCAATACCGTCAGGCAAATGCAGTCTTCGTTTTGCAAGGCAGTGGGGCTGTGCTCGTGACGGGTGTCGCGGGCGACAAAATCACCAACGTGGTAGACCCCCAACTCATCGGAAAAGCCGCCTTTGAGAAGGACAGTTAATTCGGTTCCCACATGCGTGTGAGTGGGAACGCGCGCGCCGGCTTTAATTTTTTGCAGCGCCACCTGGACGCCACGCACCTGCAATACCTTATTCAGATCGTACTTGCTGATTTCCCGGGTTTGTTGTCTCCATGGCAAGTCTTCCAAAGACTTGGGCAAATAGCGGCTCAGCGGATTGGTATAAGCCTCTCTGACTGTGTCAGCGGATGTGATTGACGGCGCAGCAGAGCTAGGCTCTGCTTCAATCCTGCTCATCAGTTCGTCGAAGCTGCTTGCGTCCAAGCTGGAGGGCTTGGCCTCTTCGAGCAGCACGCCTCCTACACTATTCAGCTTTTTAAGCTGGTCTCGACAGCGGTGGCAAAAACTCAAATGCACGGCTATCGCCAACGCCTGAGGTGTGGCCATGCTGCCCGCCGAATAATCCAGCAGCACCATGTCATCGGGGTGATGCCCACTCATAATTCTTTGGCCTCTAACATAACTCGTAGCTTTCTCATGGACAGACGCAGACGCCCTTTGAGGGTGCCCAGTGGGACCTTGAGTTCTTCCGCTACCTCTTCGTGAGTCTTGCCTTCGTAATAGATTTTGCGCACCGCGATCATCTGTTCTTCCGGCAAGGTATTAATTGATGCACGCACGACCTTCTCGGTTGAGCCCGCCTGGATTGACCTAACGGTGGTGTCTTCGGTTGGTATCTGCCAGAGCTCTTCGGTATCGACTGCGATTTCGGCTTTGCTACGGTTCGTTTTGCGCAAAAGATCAATACGCTGATTGCGGGTAATGCTGAAGATCCAAGTGGATGGCGATGCCAGTGAGTCGGTGTATTGATCGGCTTTGCGCCAAACGTTGATCATCACTTCCTGCACCAATTCTTCCGCCTGCTGACCCATGCCCTGATTGATAGCATAGGACTTGATCCTCGGGGCGAAATGGTCGTACAGCTGCCGGAACGCGTCCCGGTCGCCCCTCTGAGCGACGCGCGCAAGGAGGCTGGCCCAATCAGACCCGTCCGCCTTGCCGGGATTGTTTTCGTTCATTGGCTTAGCCCTGTTACCTGACATGCGCTGCCTCGTTCGTTCGACTCATTCCGCCCCTTCTCCGCGGATGGAAGGTAAGCACGTGCTATGAATACGAATTCTGGCGAGCGGTGGATCATTCCGTAGCAGCAAAAATGCGCTGAACAGTGGCCGCGAAGGCTACCACAGGCAGAGCTCGGATATTGAACAAGATGCGGGCAGTTAAGGAACAGGGGCAGGAGATAACTGTTGAACAAGACAGCGGGCAACAGACGTTGCCCGCGTGAGACTTGGCTTCCGCCGGATGAAACTCGGCCTCCAAGCGGCCGCGAAGACAGCTGGGAGACTCTTTTTACTCGAGTGTTTCGGTAATCACCGTGTCGATAACGTGAATCACGCCGTTGCTGGTGTACACATCGAACATCACGACATTGGCTCCCTGTATCTGGAGGCTGCCGTCGACGATATTAATATCTACATCCTCTTCAGCTGCGGTGTCGACAGAGGTGCCGTTCAACGCGAAAGCATTAACCGAGTTCACTTCCGCACCCGCCACGACGTGTTGCAGCAATACCTTGGTCAAGGCGGGCACATTGGCAATCAGGCCATTCAGGACGGCCTCGTCAATTTTCGCGAACGCCGCATCAGTGGGAGCAAAAACAGTAAACACGGCACTCTCATCGGCAAGCACGGTATCAAGACCGGCGGCTTGCAGAGCGGTTACCAAGGTTGTGAAGTTGCCATTGGCAATCGCCGTTTCCACGATATTGGCCTGTGGGTCCCCTTTCTCGGCAGGTGGTATCAACACCGTATCTAGAACGTGAATAACGCCGTTGGCAGCCTGTATGTTGGTATCGGTTACGGTGGACAGATTGACCAGGAGCGAATCACCTGACAAGGAGAGAGCAGACTCAGAGCCGTTCGCCATTTCCACCAGTGAATCGTCGGATTGTGCGATCGCAATGGCGCTGTTTGCCAGAACTTGTGAGCCTGCAATTACGTGATAGGAAAGTATGTTCGAAAGTTTATCGGGGTCGGCGAGCAATTGGTTGATGGCGGCCTCACCAAGTTTGGCAAACGCAGCGTCAGTCGGAGCAAACACGGTGAAGGTTCCGTCCATATCAGCCAAGGTAGCATCCAGACCGGTTGCCTCCAGGGCGGCGATCAACGTGGAAAAATTACCCGCATTTGCGGCGACATCAACGATGGACATAGGCGGCGCTGGCAGATCAACAGCGCCGGTAATGACGGTATCGATCACGTGAATTACACCATTAGTCGCGTAGATATCCGCTGAGGTGACCGCCGCGCCGCCAACTCGCAGAACACGGTTTTCAATGCTCACAGGGACTTCAGCTCCGCCCGCAGTTGCCACTGAGGTTCCACTGGCCGCATAGGCTGCAACGGAATTGATTTCCGCGCCAGCGACGACGTGTTGCAGCAGGACCGCTTTGAGTGCTTCGGGATCGTTCAACAGGGCGTTGATATTGCCTTCACCCAGTGCTTCGAACGCAGCGTTAGTGGGAGCGAATACCGTAAAAGTGCTGTTTTCATCGGCCAGTACGGCATCCAGATCCGCAGCTTGCAGGGCGGCAACCAGCGTCGAAAAGTTCTCGTTGCCGACCGCTATGTCGACAATGCTGGCCGTGGGCTCACCGCGGTCGGCTGGGGGTATGAGAACAGCGTCAATAACGTGAATAACGCCGTTGTCGGCTTCCACATCGGTGACGGTAACCATTGACAGGTTGACCATCAACGACGTGCCTGACAGTGACAGCCCCACGCTATCGCCGTTGGCCATTTCCAAAGTCGTTCCGGCAGCGCCTACGGCGGTGGTGGAATCGATTTCAGCTCCGGACACCACGTGGTAGAGCAAAATGTCCGTCAGGGTATCGGTATCGGCCAGGAGCCCCGCGATGGTTTCCTCACCCAGCAGTGCGAAAGCATCGTCGGTGGGAGCAAAGACGGTAAAGCTTGCTTCCGGATCGTCAAGAACGGCGTCGAGTCCAGTGGCCTCAAGGGCGGCGACCAGAGTGGTGAAATTGCCGTTCGCCACCGCTACATCGACAACTGTGCCGACCGGGGGTGGCGCTGGGTTGGGATTATGACTGCCGCTGTTATTGCTACTTCCGCATGCGGCGAGTCCGAGGGTTAGCGTTATCGCGCCCAGGCATTTGTGGAAAGTGTTCATGCATATGGCTCCTGATGATGAGTTCTTCGAATGAAAACTGCATCGAGCTATACGCAGTGACCTGGATTAAAGATCACTGATCATTTGCCACCGAAGGGTTATTTATCGCCGTTGAGATTCATCACTCTCAAAAATGAATCATCAGGTATCCAGATGGCCGTCAACGAACTGGTGCATACGCTGTCGCATCAACGCCGGTTGCGCGCCCAGACACGCGATAGGTGTGCCCCGCAAAGCATCGGCACTCAACTCGGCCCCTACCCCCGCCAACGCCAACGGGCAATTAATCGCCAACACCAGGCGCTCCAGGTTTTGCCGCTGCGCCGCAGTAACCGGGACCGGCGCGAATAACACCAATACCTGAGGTCCGATGGTCTGACACAGCAGTGGCAATTCATCCAGCGGCTGCCCCGGTGCCAGCACCCTCACGGTGAAGGCTTTGTCATGCAATTCCGTGCGAGCCCCTTTTGCGTCGCCTGACTTTTCGTCCTCCAAGAACAGACCAGTCACCAGCAGCTCAAGCTCCCGGCATTGCTCCTGCAGGGCTGCCAATAGCGCTACAGGCTGTGCCGGATGATTTATGGGGCGCGGCCGTTGCAACACACAGGTGCGCAGAAATGCGTCATAAAAAAGCCACTGACTGCGTTGACCAAAGCCACTTTGATGCAACAGTTCGTACCATACCGGCATCAGTAGATGCTCGAACTGGCTCGACAATGTGTCGCTAGCGGATATCTGGCCATAGAGCTGCTGCAGCCGTGACAAGTCGAAGGTCGCCACCGCTTGGCGTAAATCGGTCTTCCAACCAATTAATATCGGATCTTCCCCGGCAGCCGATGACCCGTCAGATGCTCCGGCTCTCTGAGCGGTACTCGCGGCCAGCGACCGACTGTGTTCCAGCAGCTCACCCACCTTGCTCACGGCAATACCGCGATCGGTCCAGGCCATGATGTTGCGAATGGTCGCCACGTCCTGTCGCGAATAAAGACGGTGCCCGCCTTCTGTTCGCAAAGGCTGAATCAGCCCATAGCGTCGCTCCCAGGCCCGCAGAGTAACGGGGTTGACCTCGGTCAGACGCACCACATCCCGTATCGGCAATAGCTCATCATCGCCGGCGCCGTCGGGCAGTTGGGGTGAAGGGGCAGTCAGCTCGGGCATAAAAGGTTAACCATCAGCGTCGGGTCGCCGCGTTATCGGGATCTCAACGCGGTATAGTGCATGAGTCATTCGTTGCGGCCAAGCTCATCCAGGCCGCGTATGCAACTGGGTAACTGAACATGATCAATGCAAAACTGCTGCAGCTGGTGATTGATGCCTCCAACGATGGCATTGTGGTCGCCGAACAGGAAGGTGATGACAATATCCTCATCTACGCCAATCCAGCTTTCCAGCGCCTCACCGGCTATCCGGTGGATGACATTCTCTATCAGGATTGCCGCTTCCTGCAGGGCGACGAACGTAACCAACCCGGACTGGTTCGGATTCGTGAAGCCATCAAGAACAAGAAACCTTGCCGGGAAATCATCCGCAATTACCGGCGGGACGGCACTGTCTTCTGGAACGAGCTGTCGATCACGCCAGTGTTCAACGAAGCGGATCAGCTGACCTACTTTATCGGTATTCAGAAAGATGTCAGCGCTGAAGTTCAGGCTGGTGAACGGGTGCGGGAGCTGGAGGAAGAAGTCGCGCAATTGAAAAAACAGCTGGCACAACTGCAAGAATCGCGCTGATAACACCGCTCCGGCGCCCATCGCTGGCTGCTCGTCCCGAGCAGCCAGAACTAAGTCATCCAACCTTTTATAGCGATCCTGTCAGACGCCAATCCCACTCCGTGTACCTGCTTTCAGACCCCCAAAACTGTACAAATTTGTTGACCTGTACAAGAATAATCTGATCGTGTAAAACTATACAAGATTAAAAATATGTACAAGATTGTGAAAACTGCTGTGGCGCGAATTCTCTAATCACCTTGCACAATTTTCCGCATCGAGAGCGGCTATTAGCCAGTTATGGACGACTTGCTTGGCAGTCGCAACACGCCCTTGATGCCTTCAAAAAATTGCCAGCCATGGAGCCTCTTAATGTCTAACTTTCTGCACCGTTTCGCCAAGGACTTCTGCGCCCTCGATGCCAGCAATCTGCATCGACTGGGCAGCCTGTACAGCCTGGACGTGCGCTTCCGCGACCCCCTTCATGAGATCAGCGGACTGAACGCTTTGCAGGATTACTTCTCCGCCTTGTATGCCA
>JBQGED010000296.1:0-3687 GCA_052039425.1 Sphingobacterium griseoflavum
CAGCCGGGCAATTGTCCGCCGCGTTCGCATGGGTATCGCCGTCCAAATCCGGATCGCACACGTCGCCAATACTGTCTTCGTCTGTATCTTCCTGACCCTTATTGGGAATCAGCCGGCAATTGTCCGTGGCGTTCTCGATGCCGTCGCCATCGATGTCGGTGTCACACATATCGCCGATGCCGTCGCCATCGAAATCCGCCTGGTCAGCGTTGGCGACCGCGGGACAATTGTCGTTGCCGTCATCCACACCGTCGCCGTCCGTATCCGTATCAACATCGCAGGCGTTGCCGATACCGTCGCCATCACCATCGGTCTGATTGGCGTTGGCAACCAGTGGGCAGTTATCTTCATCATTCAAAATGGAATCGCCATCAATGTCGGTATCACAAGCGTCGCCCTGCTCATCGCCGTCCAGATCCGCCTGCCCCGCATTGGCAATAAATGAACAATTATCTTCTTCATTAGGTACACCATCACCGTCCCTGTCTGAATCGCATGCGTCGCCTATTCCATCGCCATCGAGATCCTCTTGATCCTGATTTACCGTGTTCGGGCAATTATCCACCTGATTTAAAACACCATCACCGTCAATATCGGTGTCGCATTCATCGCCGATACCGTCGCCGTCGATATCGCTCTGATCGGGATTGGGATTAGCCGGGCAATTGTCTTCGCTATTGGGAATACCATCGCCGTCGATATCCGTTTTTTCCTGGCCGGGTTTGTTGCCCTGCTCCACCACCGCGCTTGGAGGTGTGTTTGAGGGAAATCCGGCGTCGTCACTACAGCCGGCCAACATGAATATGGTGAAAAGCACCAGCAACACTTTCATGGAAAATCCTCTAACCAAACATTAACGGCGGGGCCGGGTTTCAGAGATAAAAACTTCCGCACGACGACTGCGCGCGCGCCCAACTTCGATATTGTTATCCGCGATCGGATTGGCTTCGCCTTTACCTTCGGCAGTAATCCGATCTGCGCTGACGCCTTGCCATACCAGATAATCCACCAGTTTTTCCGCACGCGCTTTGGACAATTGCAGATTTTGTTCGCGCGAACCTTCGTCATCGGTGTGAACCGCAATATGAACGAATAAATGCGGGCGGCGGAGCAGATCGACGGCGATTTTTTCCAGCGCGTAATTGATTTTCAGCACCGACGAACCTTTGGAGAACAGTGCGCTGTTGCTGTGATCGTCAATCACCACGGGGCCAGTCGAATTCTCTTCTGCGGGGATAGCGGCAGTTTGAGTTTCCTCTTCCGCCACTTCTTCAACATCCGCTGCCAAGGACTCATTTGCGGGTTCGGACATGTCTTCCGCCACGGCAAGGGAGTCCGGCACTGAAGTATTTTCCCTAGCTTCCATATCCTGGGATGAGGGCTCAATCGCTTCGGAGGTGTCTGCGGCTACGGGTTCTTCAGCTACGGGTTCTTCCGCAACCGGTGGTTCCTCGGCTGCCTCCACAATGGAGATAAATGACGTTGTATAGGGAGAATAGGCATAGTCAGACGATTTGCGACCGAAATGCCAGGAAACCCCGAGGGACAGAAGTGAGGGTTGCGTGTGCCCTAATTCACTGTCGCCGACCTTACCAAAATACTGATATTCGAGGCGTGCGGAAAAGCGGTCGCCGAACGGCATGGCAATTCCAGCACCAAAAGTAGGACTGAATCCCGAACCATCCACCTTGACTCCCCAGCCTTTCACTTCACCTTGCCAATAGGTCGCGCCCAATTTGGCAAATACTCGTGAACGGCCAATAAATCGATGAGAATATTTTGCGGAAAGATCGATGGCCGTCAGTTCTCCCTCCAGGCGAATTTCCGGGTACACCGCCGTGGAATCGGCGATATCGGTATAGGCCAGTTCAATGCCGAACCGCCGGCTGAAGTCATAACCGCCAAAAATCCCGTAGCCGGTATCGCTGCGATCACACTCTATTGCAGTGGCTTCACACGAATGGTCGTTTTTCGACTGTCCTCCCTTGATTCCCAAATAAGCGCCTTCGCCTTCCGCTGCTACAGCACTTGTCACACCGACAACAGCATTTGTCACACCGACAAAAGTACTAAGTATGGTGAAGGCCAAACTTGTTTTTCGCATTATGGAAGCCTCGAAATCATCTTGTTATGAAGCGGCCTGCAATTTTCCGCACCCCAATAATTTGGCTCACTTTCTCATTATGACGCCCGCAATCTTGCGGCCGACGTGGCGACCACCCTAAGCCGGCGGAAATGAACGCACCGTTCGGTTGGCAACCAAAAACTCATTTTTCATACTTTTTCAGTAGAGCGACAAAATCGAGCACAACTAAGCGGAACCGCACGCAAGCGAAGCCGTGCGCACTCTTGCTCTACATAAGCTGGTTTACATAGGCAGCGTAATCACAATTTGCCGCTTTATTAACCTGTAAATATTACAAGGAGGCGTAAAAAAGACGGTGAATGTCCGGGTTAAAGCTTCGCCGCGTAATGAGCAGACTCATGACAAATCGTGAATCATCCAGCAAAACGCGCCATATAAATCACAAAAACCTGTCTGGCATATATCTCGCTTAGTCGTCACGTCATAACGAAGTTAAATATTTTCGTAAGCAATACGTTCGCAGGATGTCGGGACCGAGATTGTCCATCCACCGCATGTGAATCCGAGTAATAAATCAATATGGATTGTGCTGCGTTATTACTGGCCATCGGAAGCTTTAAGGCGACCAGAATATTGCCAGGTTTTTCGAATGAGTCTTAGAGACAAACAAGCAATGGCGCGTGCATCCAAGAGAAAAAGAACCACGAGATGGGTTGGAAGAGAGTTTGGATTTTTCAAAATCCACTTTCGCAATACCATGACCCTACACGTCAAATCGCAAAATCTGCTTCGCTATTGTTTTTCTCTCAACTGTTTTCCTCTCAACTGTTTTTCTCTCGACCGGCTGGATTACGCCTTCCAGATGATGGTCGTTCGCCCTGAAGGCTTTATTAAAGGTTGGATCAAATTATGAGCACCGCGATGATCATGAAGGCTCTTCCAGAGGCCCCCGCGCTGGATTTCACGTTGATGAAAACCTCCCGCGCGCCTGTGCGCCTAGGTTTTCTCGGCACTGGCTGGATCGGCCGTATGCGGATGCAGGCATTGCTCGACGCTCAAGTCGCATTGGAATTACCGCTGGCGCAATACTGCGCCGTCTGCGATCCCTCTCCCGAAGCCGCCGCGGCGGCGGCGGATCTGACGGACGACACTCGCATCTGCGCAACTCTGGATGATCTGCTCGATCAGGATCTCGATGGGGTTGTGATTGCGACGCCCAGCGCCCTGCACGCAGACCAGTGTGTTGAGGTGCTGGAAAGCGGTAAAGCGGTGTTCTGCCAAAAACCTCTGGCACGCACCAGCGCCGAGACCGCGCGGGTCATCCAGTCCGCTTGGTTGGCGAATCGGCTGCTGGGTGTGGACTTTTCCTATCGCCATCTACAGGGCATGGACACCTTGCGCAAACTGGTGGCCGCCGGCGAGCTCGGTCAGGTGTTTGCTATAGACCTGACGTTCCACAGCGCTTCCGGACCGGATAAGCCCTGGTTTTATGACATCGCCACTTCCGGGGGCGGCTGCGTGATGGACCTGGGCATCCATCTGGTGGATCTGGCCATGTGGATCATGAATACCGGCGATGTTAACCAGCTCTCCAGCAGCCT
>JBQGED010000297.1:0-2388 GCA_052039425.1 Sphingobacterium griseoflavum
TAGTTTTGACCTCCTCCAACACCTCGCCCTCTGTGTGGCGAAGCAAGGTTGAGCGCGCGTCAGCGTCGGAGCAAAACGCACTGGCATAAACATACCCCTGCCCAACCCGATGCTGCAGTGGAATATTCCACATCCACCCAGAGCGCCGTGCCGTGGCTCGGGTGTAAGGGGGAATCGGAGAGACACCCGTAGTTTTGACGGCAACGGCGCGGTTGCAAGGCAGAAACTCAGACCAGTCCTCGAAGCCAACCCCCAGGGTTTTATCGATCAGAACGCCGCGAAAACCGGTGCAGTCGATAAAAAAGTCGCCCTCCAAGCGGCGGCCGTCCTCCAGCAGAACAGATTCCAGAAAGCCATTTTCCCGCTGCTGCGCGGACACCACCTTGCCCTCCACCCGAGTGACGCCGCGCGTTTCGGCATAACGGCGCAGGTATTGCGCTACCAACGTGGCATCCACATGGAAAGCATAGCCGGCGCCACCGATGGGTGTGTTCTGCGCTTCACCGGGCAGGAAAAACCGGCCACTCTCGGCCATCACAGCGCAGGGAGAAAAATCCTGTAATGAAGATGTGTCACCCGCTTGGCGCGCGCGCAGCCAACATTGATAGAAATCGTGCTGGCCAATGCGCTTACCAATAACGCCGAATGGATGGAAATAGCGCTCGTTGCGCTCGCGCCAATCCACAAACTTGATGCCCAATTTATAAGTGGCCTGAGTGGCCTGCATAAAATCGCGCTCATCAATTCCCAGACGCTGGATAAGCCCGACAAATGGTGGGATGGTCGATTCACCAATCCCAATTGTGCCTATATCCGCAGATTCCACCAGTTCGACGCGACACAGATCTCGCTTCAAATGATGCGACAGCATGGCCGCTGCCATCCAACCAGAGGTGCCACCACCGATGATTACGATTTTGCGAATAGGGTTCATAGGGCTGTATATCTCTTGTTAACCGGCACTGTGGGATTACCAATCACGGTTTTCCACTACCAGACCTGTCGGATCCGGTTCACGTCCTGTGCTGTATCGCCAATAAGCAGGGCTACAAGCCTGGACCGCCCGCCTCATAACGTCAATGGCCTTGTGGCGGGGGAAGCTGGCGCGCCAGGTGAGCACCAACTGGCGCGACGGCGCTGGATTGGTAAAGGGGCGCACGCTGATGACATTGGTGGCATAGATCGGCAACTGCGCCGCGGCCAGTGGCAATATGGTCACTCCCAGACCGGACGCTACCATATGCCGAAGAGTCTCCAGCGATCCAGCCTCTGCGACACCACGGCGGGCTGCCGTTCGCAGGAATGGGAAAGCAGTGAGGATCTGCTCGCGTATGCAATGCCCTTCCGCCGGCAGTAACACATCCCGATCCAGCAAATCCTCCGCCTGGATTTCCGCCTTGCCAGCAAGAGCATGGCCTGCAGGCACCAACAAGACGAATGGCTCTTCGAACAACACCTGCGTCACTACATCCACTTCGCTGAACGGCGCTGTGACAATCAGAGCGTCCAGATCCCCCTGACGTAACTTCTTAGCCAAATTCGGTGCGAAATCTTCTTCCACACACAGGGGCATCTGCGGTGCGAGGCGCTGTAATAGCGGAATGAACTGCGGCAACAGATAGGGACCGACGGTTGGCAGAACGCCGACAGACAGAGGGCCGGTCAATTGATCCATGCCGCTATTGGCTAGATCGCGAATATCGGCTGCCTGTTCCAGAATCCGCCGCGCCCGCTCAAGGATTTGTTGTCCTACAGCTGTGGGATGAACCCGCGATTTGGCGCGCTCAAACAGGGCGACACCCAGCTCGTCCTCCAATTTTTTTACCGCGATACTGAGGGTCGGCTGGCTCACATGACAGCTTTCCGCCGCCCGGCCAAAATGCTGCTCTTGCGCCAGGGTCACTATGTAGCGCAATTCAGTCAGCGTCATAGTTTTTATCTCGTTGGTGGTCGTCACATCTTGGGTGGCTGCTAGCCATAGCCAAAATTTATGGGATTTTAATTGCCGCCGCCGCGAACAGCCACTATAAATCGCCAAAATGCAGCTTGTGCCGGGCAATTGGTCACGCGCCATAGCTTTATTCCTATGAGCGTCCAATCTCTCTCCAAGCTTCGCCTCTAGACATATCCCAATAAAATAAGTAGCCCCTCATGACCATTGCTCAATTATCGGTAACCTTCTTTCTTCAGATGTTTGTCATTCTCGCCACCTGCCGTATGGTCGGTTGGCTGGGGCGTAAGTATCTGCACCAACCGCAGGTGGTGGGTGAAATGATTGCAGGAGTTATTTTAGGACCCTCGCTGTTTGGACTGCTCACGCCCGAAATTCAGAAATTGGTTTTCCCGCCCGAAACCAAAGGCATTTTGTACGTGGGAGCGCAGCTCGGC
>JBQGED010000298.1:0-3350 GCA_052039425.1 Sphingobacterium griseoflavum
AAAGCCAACACCTGAAGGTTGATACCTTCGTAACGGAGAGCGAACTGTAAGTGTCCGGCCAAACCTGCTTCCGGCTGATATTTAGGTTCAACCAGAAGTAGTCCGCGTCCGCCCTGCTGTCGCAATTTCCGGCCTTTGGTGCCGGAATCCACGCGCGCCTCCACCTCCAGCGGCAGTGCCGCCAAAGCGTAGTGGTGGACAAGATAGCTGTAGCCCAGCAGAGGCGATGAAGTCATGTCGCTTTCCGAAAAATGACCGGAGTAACCGAAAAATAGCCGGAACGTAGTTTTTATGGAGAAATTTGCCCGGCAGATGGTTGCGCAGTGTAGCGGTTGGTTTTCTCAAAAGAAACCATGTTCCGGCTGCTCTTCTGCTATGCCGGGTGATTTTCTCTCAAGATAGGCGCCAACGGATACGGAAAATGTGGTGGGTGCTGCTGTGCTGGTGCATGCGACGCTCCAGAGCTTCGATGAGCTGGTCGCGCCGGGCTTCGATTTCGTCTTCCACCTCGAAGATTTGTGTGCGTTGACGGCGCTGTTGTTTTTCCAGCTCCTTAAGCGACTCTTGGGCGGCTTTCTGATCTTCTAAAGTGTCCGCCGTTCGGGAGCGACGCTTGGCGTCGCGAATGCGATCTTTGGTGTCCTGCAATTGCTGCTCGGCACTGCGCATCTGGTCGTCGGCCCAGGCTTCCAGCTTGTCGCGCTCACGGCGGAAGTACTCGTTGTTTTCTTCCAGCGCCCGCGCCAGGGTAGCTTCCATCTGCCGTGTGGCGAGACTCGCCAAGGCATCAGGTGCTGGCGTGTCGCAAGGCGCTGCGGTACCCGCCAGGTTGAACATACGCTCACACGCTTCTTGATCGAGAATTCGGCCAGTATCGGTAAGGGCGGTAAAAACCAAATGCTCCTCGTGCTGAAAGCTGTTCAATTCCAACTGATTGAGCTCCAGCCAACCGGCGGGTGTATCGAGCTGTTCCAGCACGGCAATGCGGGTGTCGTGGCAGGTCAGGTCAAAATTGATTTCCGCTTGTGGCACCACCAAGCGGCGCCCGGTGTCCAGCACGTACTCGCCCAGCGGATGGGTCAGGCGGTAGACGTAGGTGTGTTCCGTCGGCTGCTGGCCCTTTTGAATAAGTTGATAACGGCCAGTGGGCGCACCGTCACAGGGACTGGTTTGCAGGGTAAAAGCGAGAGCTTTGTCGTCAAACTGTGCGGCAGTGGTGAGCTGGTGACGGGTAAGCCGCCAGAATAAGCGGCCGATGCGGTCCAGTTGTTTCTCTGCGCTTTCCTTTTGGATGCGTAATAGATCGTGAATTTGCTCGTCGAAGTGGTCCAGCAGCTTGGCCTGGGTTTCATTCATCCGTTCATCAATGGATGCTTCCATTTCTTTTTGCAGGTCGGCAAATGCCTGCTCAATGGCTTCCTGGGTGCGGCATGTTTCATAAATGCTGGCGATGCGCTTCTCAAAATCCACACCGGATTCAATACGGCCGATAATTTCGTCAGACGCGCCGAATAAGCCGTCGAACAAGTGAAATTTATCGCTGAGCAATTCCAGCACACGGCGGTCGGCGGCGTTGCGCTGGTTGAGAAAGTTGATCACCACTACGTCAAACTTTTGTCCGTAGCGATGGCAGCGACCAATGCGCTGTTCGATGCGTTGCGGATTCCAGGGAAGGTCGTAGTTGATGACCAGTGAGCAGAATTGCAGGTTGACACCCTCTGCGGCGGCTTCGGTAGCAATCAGGATATCGGCCTCATCGCGGAAATGGTCGATCAAGGCCGTGCGGCGATCCACCGCCGGGCTGCCGGTAACACGGTCACTACCCTGATACTGCCGCAACCAGCGCTGGTAAATACCAGTGGTAGCAGGATTGTTGTTGGTGCCGCTAAAGGTGGCCACCCTCCCCTGATGTCCGTGATTTTCGAGAAAGGCGGCCAAATATTCCTGAGTGCGGCGAGACTCGGTAAAAATCACCGCTTTGCGTGGCGCGCCCATTTCATTCATGCGCGCAAAACCGGTTTCCAAAGCGGTGAGCAGTCCGTAGGACTTGGCATCTTCGTGGATGCTATGCGCCAGCCCGAGATAATGCTCGAGTTCAGCGATTTCGCCTTTTAGGCGGGTGAGATCAATTGGAGTCGCTTGCTCAACTTCATATACCGCCGCTTGTTCGGCAATTTCGAGCAGGTCGCCGTCCAGGTCGTCCTCTTCGATTAGCTTCTCGATCCAGTCAACATCGTCTTCCTGCTTCTCCTCCAGCTTGCGAAGCCGCGTAAGCAGAGTTTCCAGAGTGCGAATTACCGCAGTCGTTGACGATGCCAACAGCTTGCGGACTACCAGCGTTACCAGATGGCGTTGTTGTTGAGGGACACCGTAAGATTCATCCCGGTGCAGGTAAGCCGATACCAAATGATAAAGACGCTCCTCGGCATCACTGGGCTCAAAAGGTACAGCAATGGCCTTGCGCTCGGTGTAGCGAACATATTCAAGAACATCTTTGCGCAGCGTGCGTCGCGTAAATTCTTGCAAGCGATATTTCAACGCATCTATATCGGCGCCATTGCGCAGGTACATGCTGCGAAAGCTCACCGCATCGCCAAAAAGCTGTTCGTCAATTACGGTGGATAGGCCGTACAGCTCCATTAAAGAGTTCTGCAACGGTGTTGCCGTTAATAACAATTTGCGCGAACCAGCAAAAGCGCGCTTGATAGCCTGCCCCGTGCGATGGCTGTCGCGATGGGCGTTGCGCAGCTTGTGGGCTTCATCGATTACCACCAAATCCCAAGGAACACGGCGCAACTGCTGTTCGGCACTGGTGGCAAAGTTGTAGGACATGATGGAGATGAAATTGCGATCGAACGGGTCGTAAACTCCCTGCTCCCGCAACGTCTTCACAGTACGTGCATCCAGCACCTGTGTCGGCAGATGGAACTTCTCTGCTAATTCATTCGCCCACTGCTTACGCAGCGCCGCCGGACAAATGACCACCAACCGACGGCGTCGCTCGGCCCAGTATTGGCACAATACCAACGCAGCTTCGATGGTTTTACCCAGGCCCACCTCATCGGCCAACAGCACACCTTTGACTAAAGGATTTTGCAGCGCGAATAGCGCTGCGTCGATTTGATGGGGGTTTAGGTCGACAGCCGCATCAAACAACGACTGAGAAATACGATCAATGTCGCCGCCCCGGCGCTGGCGGGTGAGTTCGTAGGCGTAGTATTTGGCGTGGTGGGAAGTAATCAAAACCCTGCCCTCTGGTTGATTCCGATCAGCGAGGCAATAAATGTTGGCTTTTATACCGTAGGCGAACTTTTGGGCAAAGTCTAAAAATGGTCGGAGAGAGGTATTGA
>JBQGED010000299.1:0-3113 GCA_052039425.1 Sphingobacterium griseoflavum
TAGTCGGAAAAATATCGACTGCCTTTGGGATGCAGAAGAATAGCCGTCGTCTATTGCGATGCTTCACTGCGAAATTGGGTCGGCGTCACCCCCGCAAACTTTTTAAAAAACCGGTTAAATGCCGATTTGCTGTTAAACCCCGCCATCTCCGAAATTTCCAACACCGATTTATCCGGCTCTGCAATCAACAGCGCCTTTGCCGCTTCCACCCGGTGGTAATTCACGAAGTCGAAGAAGCTCATGTTGAAGTGGCGGTTGATGATGTTGGAGGTGGTGCGGACGGGGAGGTTGGCGCTGGTGGCGAGTTGTTCCAGGGTGAGATCCGGGGTGAGGTAGACCCGGTCCTCGGTCATGGCGCGTTCGATGGAGCGGATTTGCGCGGGGGCGAAGGTGTCTTTGCGTTCTTCCGTCGCGGCATCTTCTTTGGGTTCAGTGGCCTGGGCTATATGCGTTGGGCCTTCGGGATCGCGGATGCCCTGGACCACGTTGGAGTGGAGCAGGTTGTAGAACACCAGCAGGTTGATAAACAGGAAATTCAGGTAGTTGCCGCTCAGCCCCATCAGGGATGCGGTTTGTTGGGAGACGATGGAGTTGGACAGCTGGATCGTAAGGCTCCACAGGCAGATGAGGGAAAAACCCATGATCAGGATCTTCAGCCAGCGCCGTTCTATGCCGCCCAGGCTGGAGTAGTTCTCGCGCAGGCGTTTGCCGTAGGCGAGCATCAGCTTGAGCGTCGCCAGCGCATAGCCCAGCACCAACACCACTTCACCCAGGATCAGCGAGCGGAACAGCAGGTTGTCCCAGTAGACGACATAGTCGTGGACGCCGGCCTTGAGTTGTTCTGGCCCTAAGGCGTGGAAGATCAGCGCAATCCACACAGGACAGGCGAAGGCGGGGATAAAGTGGACAAGATCACCGCTGCGCGCGCGGAAGTCCGTGTAGATCACCGACTTCACGTAGAAGTACAGTAGCGGCCCCTGCACCAGGGGGGCGAACTTGAATAGAAAGAAGATCTGCGGCGAATCGGCGAGGTAGAGCTGTTTCAGCGGCGCGCACCAGTAGAGCAGGGTGTCCAGGGCGACCAGCCCGGTGGCGGTGATAAACAGAGCCAGCAGCCGGTTGCTCAAACGTTTGCCCTGGCGCAGGGTCAGCAACAGGCCGGCCAACAGCAGGCTCTGGAACACCACCAGGATCAAGGCTATGTCGTGAAAATTGAAAATCGGGGTCTGCAGGGACATGGACGACCTTATTGTTATGAATGGGCACCTACGCCTGGAACCTCACCGGAAAGCCGCCAAACTAAAAGGGACGTGGTTATAAGTCAAAGGTGCCACTTTCGACTTCATCAGCATAAGCCGGATCTGGCACGCTCGCAGGGACTCACTTTTGGCTTATACACAAACTGGGGCGACGAGCCGGTCCGGGCGTGCCACCATTTCACCCGCAATCCATAAGAATAAGGGAAACCTTTCATGTCGTTATTCAGATCACATCCTCTGAAAACCACTCTCACAGCATTGCTATTGAGCGCCGGTGCTGGGCAGGTTCTGGCCGCGCCCAGCGTCGCTGACCTTACGCTGAAGCAGAAGATCGGCCAGTTGCAGCAGATGAACAGCGACGCCAAAACCGTCGCAGATATCCCTGAAGAGCTGAAAGCGGCCGTGCGCAATGGCCAGGTCGGCTCGATCCTGAACATCGGCAGCCCGGAAGTCGCCAATGAGCTGCAACGCATCGCCATGACCGAAAGCGCCGGCAAGGTCCCGTTGATCTTCGCCCGCGACGTGATCCACGGTTATCGCACGATTATGCCGATCCCGTTGGGACAGGCGGCATCCTGGAATGCGGACTTGGTGCAGGCGGGCGCACGCGCAGCGGCGGTGGAATCCTCCAGTATGGGTATCCGCTGGACCTTTGCACCCATGATCGACATCTCGCGGGACTCCCGCTGGGGCCGTATCGCCGAATCCTTTGGTGAAGACCCACATTTGACCTCGGTGCTTACGGTGGCGTCGGTGCGCGGTTACCAAGGGGATTCCCTGAGCGATCCCACCAGCATTGCCGCGACAGCGAAACACTTTGTCGGTTACGGTGCCGCTGAAGGTGGGCGCGATTACAACGTCACCTACATTCCAGAGCCGCTGTTGCACAACGTGTATCTGCCGCCCTTCAAAGCGGCGGTGGATGCGGGTGTGGCCACCATCATGACGGCGTTTAACGAACTCAACGGTGTGCCGGCCTCCGCCCACGATTACGCCACCAACACCGTGTTGCGCGGTGAGTTTGGTTTTAATGGGGTGATCGTCAGCGATTGGGATTCGGTGAAGGAACTGGTGATCCACGGCTACGCCGAAGACCATAAACAAGCGGCTCTTCAGGCATTGAAAGCCGGTATGGACGTCGAGATGGTGTCCACCACCATGCAGGAAAATCTGCCGGCACTGTTGGACAGCGGTCAGGTGAAAGAGGCGGAGCTGGACGTCAAAGTGGCGCGCATTCTCGACCTGAAACACAAGCTCGGCCTGTTTGAACAGCCCTATACCAAGGCCGATCCGGCCAAAGCCATTCTCACCCCCGAGCACAAGCAACTCAGCGAGCAGCTCGCGCTGGAGAGTTTGGTGCTGCTGAAAAACGCCAATCAAACCCTGCCGCTGGCGAAAAATGCCAAAGTCGCGCTGATCGGCCCGCTGGCCCATGCCGCTCACGACCAGATGGGTACCTGGGTGCTGGATGGGCAGAAACAGGATTCGGTCACGGTGCTGGATGCCTTCCGTCAGGCGTTGGGCGACAAAGTGTCTTATTCCCAAGCGCTGTACAGCAGCCGCTCGCGCGACACCAAAGACTTTGCCCAGGCGCTTGAGCTGGCGCAAAAGGCCGATGTCATCGTGTTTGTCGGCGGTGAAGAAGCGGTGCTCAGCGGTGAGGCCCACAGCCGCGCTGATATCCGTCTGCCCGGTGCGCAAGAACAGTTGATTCGCGAGCTGAAGAAAACCGGCAAACCGCTGGTGGTGGTGGTGATGGCTGGTCGCGCCATTGCGTTAAACGATGTGATCGACGAGATGGACGCGCTGGTCATGGCATGGCATCCGGGCACTATGGGTGGTCCGGCGATCGTG
>JBQGED010000300.1:0-2265 GCA_052039425.1 Sphingobacterium griseoflavum
GGTGGTGGCGGTGGCGGAAGATGATGAACATTTTGCTCAGCTCGTATGTGCGTCTTCCGTTGTCAGAGTGACTGGCGGTGCCGAGCGCGCCGATTCGGTTTATCGCGGTTTGAGGTGGTTGATGGAGCAGGGCAGGCAAGAGGATTGGGTTCTGGTGCACGACGCCGCTCGTCCCTGCGTGCGCAAAAATAATATTCAGCGTTTGATCGATAAGGTTCGCGCAGAAAATTGCGGCGGAATTCTCGCCGCGCCCGTGGCGGATACGCTGAAAAAATCCACAGGCAATGAGATTGCCCACACCGTAAGCCGCGAACATTTATGGGCGGCGCACACACCGCAGATGTTCAAAGTAGGCGAGCTTTTTACCGCGCTTGAATCGGCGCTCGCAGCGGAAATGCCAGTGACCGACGAGGCATCTGCAATCGAACACGCCGGCGGCCGGGTGCTGCTGGTGGCGGACAGCCGCGACAATATCAAAATCACGCAACCGGAAGATTTGGGTTTGGCCGAGCAGATTTTGCTGCGGCAACTATCCGACTAATCTTCATCAGCTTTTTGCGTTACAGGAATTTTGCTTATGAATTTGCGAATCGGCCAGGGCGTTGACGTACACGCCTTCGGCCCCGGCGACAAAATTGTGATCGGCGGTGTGGTGATACCGCACACCCACCGATTGATTGCCCACTCCGACGGTGACGTGCTGCTGCACGCGCTTTGCGATGCGCTCCTGGGGGCGGCCGCTATGGGGGATATAGGCCAGCATTTTCCGGATACGGACGCGCAGTACGCCAACGCCGATAGCCGCGCGCTGCTGCGCCTGGTAATGGCGAAAATTCGTGCGAAAGGATTTCGGGTGGTGAATGCGGATATGACCATCATTGCGCAGAAGCCGCGCATGGCCACATATATTCCTTATATGCGCAACAACATAGCCGAAGATTTGGGATGCTCCGTTGAGGTGATCAACGTAAAAGCCACCACGACGGAAAAGCTCGGTTTTAATGGCAGGGAAGAGGGCATCACCTCATTGGCAACCGTACTGCTCGAGTTAGTGCCGCCCGGCGTTTAATTGCCTGAGTCGTTGCGGGATTGCATTGCGCGGTAAACCAGATCGCCGATTTCCGATCCCTTGCCTTCGATAATTTCCTCCAGCGTCAGGCCCTGTAATTCGTGGGGAAAAACCAGCCAGCGATCGGTGCCGTGGACATAAAAATCCGGTGTGAGATTAGTGACGTTGCGGCTGGGTTTGTACCAGGGGCAAGCCGTTTTGATTGTCGCTGGCGCATGTTCGCCAGTGCGGGCGCGGATTTGATCGATAATCGCTTTGAGCGAGCGCCCGGAATCAAACACATCGTCCACAATCAGCAATGAGTGATCGGCTTTGACATTGTCGATCACATAATTCAGCCCGAAGACTTTTACATCTTTATCCTGCTGATCGATACCGTAATAGGACGCGGTGCGAATGGCGATATGATCGGCGTGGACGCCCATAAATTCCAGATACTCCTGCACCGCTATGCCCACCGGAGCGCCACCGCGCCACACTCCCACAATAAAATTCGGTTTAAACCCCCGTTGATAAATCAGCTCCGCTAAGCGGAATGCGTCGAGCAGCAGTTCATCGGCGGAGATGAAATGTTTCTTCATGCAAGTGCCTTGAATAAATGAGTAGGGATAGTGGGGAGACCGGCAGAGTATAAGCCACGCGAAGGCGACGTTCTGTTATTTCTGGTGTGTGCTTGGCTCAAATAACGAGTGTGCAAGTTCTGGTAAGATTCCCAGCCATCCCCAGGTCGCCTGGGGTTTTTGTTTTTGGAGTTCCGATGACCTACACCCTCGATATGCCTTACGCCCACGGCGGTCCCCTTGGCACTGCGCTTTTTCGCGCGGAACTGGCGGATTTTATTGTTATTGAAGATCTGGGTAATGAACCGGAAGGGGAGGGCGAGCACCACTATTTGCACTTGGAAAAACGCGGTGTGAATACTGACTGGGTCGCGCAGAAAATTGCCCGAATTGCCGGCGTAAAGGCGCAGGATGTGGGATTTTGCGGACTGAAGGATCGCTACGCGATAGCCAGTCAATGGTTCAGCGTATATCTGCCTAAAAGCGGAGTCGCGGATTGGTCAGTAATCGAAGATGATGAAGTCAAACTGCTGGCGGCGACAGTGGGTAAGCGTAAATTGCGCCGAGGCCAACACGCTGGCAATCGCTTCATTATTACTCTGCGCGATGTTGGAGATGTCGATACGGATATTCTAC
>JBQGED010000301.1:0-1960 GCA_052039425.1 Sphingobacterium griseoflavum
AGATTCTGTGATTTTTTACCTGAGCAGCGATTGCAAATACCAAGTTTGCAAAAATACCCAGTCGGGTTGTTTGATGCTTCTTTATTCCCACTCAATGGTTGCCGGCGGCTTGCTGGAAACGTCGTACACAACCCGCGATACACCTGAAATTTCGTTGATGATGCGGTTGGAGACTTTTTCCAGCAACTCGTAAGGCAGATGCGCCCAGCGCGCCGTCATAAAGTCCACAGTTTCCACTGCGCGCAACCCTATTACCCACGCATAACGGCGGGCGTCGCCCACCACGCCCACGGATTTCACTGGAATAAACACAGCGAAGGCCTGACTGGTTTTGTGGTACCAGTCCGCCTTGTGCAATTCTTCGATAAAAATTGCATCGGCTTCGCGTAATAAATCGGCGTATTCCTTGGTCACTTGACCGAGAATCCGCACACCCAGACCAGGGCCCGGGAAAGGGTGACGGTACACCATGTCGTAAGGCAGCCCCAATTCCAGACCAATTTTGCGCACTTCATCTTTGAAGAGTTCGCGCAATGGCTCCACCAGTTTGAATTGCATATCTTCCGGCAATCCACCCACATTGTGGTGGGATTTGATCACATGAGCTTTGCCGGTTTTAGCGGCGGCAGATTCGATAACGTCAGGATAAATGGTGCCCTGCGCCAGCCATTTTACGTCCTGCAGTTTGGCGGCTTCCGCGTCAAAAACCTCAATAAAAGTGTTGCCGATAATTTTGCGTTTCTGTTCGGGATCGGCTGCGTCGGCCAACTTGCTGAGGAAAAGCGCGCCCGCATCGGCGCGAATCACTTTGACACCCATATTTTTGGCGAACATCGCCATCACTTGATCGCCTTCGTTTTTGCGCAGCAGACCGTTGTCAACAAATACACAGGTTAACTGATCGCCGATAGCGCGATGCAGAAGTGCGGCCACCACAGAGGAATCCACTCCACCGGAAAGCCCAAGCAGGACTTTGTCGCCACCCACCAGTTCGCGCACCCGCGCTATGGCGTCTTCAACTATATTCGCCGGAGTCCAAAGCGGCTCGCAATGACACAGATCAAATAGAAAATGCTCAAAGATCCGTTTACCTTGCAGCGTATGAGTAACTTCCGGGTGAAACTGCACTCCGTACAGATGGCGAGCGGGATCGGCCATGGCCGCGATCGGACAGGACGGCGTGGAAGCAATGCAGACAAAACCTTCGGGCATCTGAGTCACTTTATCGCCATGACTCATCCACACATCCAGCAAACCCGCACCATCCGGCGTGACGTGATCCTGCACATTTTTAAATAGATCGTTGTTGTGTTCGACGCGAATCTGGGCATAGCCGAATTCACGCACATGGGAGCCGGAGACTTTACCGCCCAGTTGCTCGGCCATGGTCTGCATGCCGTAGCACACGCCGAGCACGGGCACGCCCAGCTCGAACACCTCCTGTGGCGCCCGCGGCGAACCGAGTTCAGTAACGGATTCCGGACCACCAGCGAGAATGATGCCCTTGGGTGCGAATACGCGTATTTCTTCCGCCGTCATATCGAAGGGGCGGATCTCGCAATAAACGCCAATTTCACGCACCCGGCGCGCAATCAATTGGGTGTACTGGGAGCCAAAATCGAGAATCAAAATACGCTGGGCGTGAATATCAATAGCCATGTTCATAGGTCGTTAACAGGATAAAAAACAAGAAAACCCGCACAGGCGGGCTTTCACTGAAACAAAGGGAATAATGGCTTGCCTCTTATCGGCCGCCCACCGGGTAGTTGGGTGCTTCCTTAGTGATGCTGACATCGTGCACGTGGCTCTCGCCCATGCCAGCGCTGGTCACCCGGACAAATTCCGGTTTGCTGCGCATGGTTTCGATATCGACACAACCGGTATAACCCATGGCAGCGCGCAAACCACCCATCAGCTGATGCACTATGGCGCTGACCGGACCTTTGTAGGGAACGCGCCC
>JBQGED010000302.1:0-4673 GCA_052039425.1 Sphingobacterium griseoflavum
GCCACTGAAATACAACATGGAGGCGATCAGAATACTGCCGGCGCCCAAAGTGATGGCAATCGCTGGTGCATGAATGCGTTGATAAAAATTGGGCAGGCGCATCAAACCAAGACCACCGATCAATACAATCACACCACCACACAGCAAAAATATCGCCACCAATATGGCTAACCACTCGGGTATGGTTTCAATTGCCGCAGTCACTCGATGATTTCTCCACGCATTAAAAATTTAGCCAGTGCGACTGAGGAGACAAATCCAGTCAGCGCAACCAACAAGGCCAGCTCAAAATAAATGTCGTTCGAAAAACGTATTCCCATCATCAGCGCCTGTAACATGGCGCACATCCACAAGGTATCGAGGGCCAATATACGGTCCTGCGCCGAGGGCCCCAACATCAGACGAATGGTGCAGAAGAGCATCGCCAGAAGAATACAAATCTGCGCAAAATTGATGGCAAACAACAGCAGGGAATTCACGCCTTCACCCCCTCGAAAATTTCGATCAGTGGCTGCTCGTAGCGCGTTTTAATGGTATCGATCCACCACTGCTCGTCGTGCAAATCAAATACGTGCAACGCCAGATCGTAAGTGTCCGGCAATAATTCCACCCACACAGTCCCAGGTGTTGTATTGATAATTCCCGACAGCACGGCAAGCCCGGCAGGGCTGCGCAAATCCAGAGGAATGGTGATGAACTGGGAATTCAAGCGATCGCGCCGTTTAAACAAAATCAATAGGCTGACATTGAAACAGGAGCGCACAATTTCAATTAAGGAGCCGGTGATCAGACGCACAATGACCACCGGTTTGCGGATATACACATCCACCGGCAATATCGCGCGAAACCAGTTGGGGATCACGATTGCCAGAATCGCTCCGAGAAGAAGATTGCCGGGGCTGAGGCTCTGATTGACTAACAGCCAGATCAACAAAAGGACCGCAGATAATCGCGGCGCGGGAAGCCAACGCCTCATGGTGTTTCCCCTCGACTGGATACCGCAGCTTGCGCTAACACCTGCTGAATATAGTGATGCGGCTCGTGCAAAGCGGCAGCGGTGCGATCGAGGTAGCGCTTCAGCGGCCCTGCCTGCACGGTAAAAATCACGCAGATCAATAACAACGCAAAAATTGGTGCAGCTTCAGTAATCTGCAAGTGCGGCGCTTTGACCACCGGCGCCGCCCAGAAGGTGCGCACACCAAACCGCATCAACGCGATGACACTGGCAAGGCCGGAAATCACAATCAGCGCCAACAACCCCCAGCCGGTATAACCGAGGGCAGTTTCTGCATGCTCCGTCAGTAGTGCATGAAAAATCGCAAACTTGGCGATAAAGCCAGATAGAGGCGGCATGCCTGACATAACCAGCGCGCAGCCGGCAAATGCGAGACCGAGAAACGCCAAGGCTCCTGGAATCGGCACGCCGGCGGATTCCGTGGGTTCATCCTCCATGGCGAAGGCTTCCATAGTCAGCGCCAACATCGCCGCCGCCGGGTTGCGGATACGCTCGACCAATTCAATCAGCAACATAAATGCCGCTACCGCCAGTGTTGAACTCAACAAATAAAACAGTGCAGCGCTGGTCAACGCAGCCTGGCCATAGCTGATCACAGCGAGCAATGTGCCGGACGATATAATCGCGCTGTAACTGGCCAGCCGTCCGGGTTCCTGGCTTGCAAACATACCGATCAATCCGAAAGCAATGGTAATCGCCCCGCCCCACAGCATCGCGGTCGCACCAAAACCTGCGGACCCTCCCGCTTCATTGGAAAAGACCAGGGACCACAATCGCAACACTGCATAAATACCGACTTTAGTAACCAGCACCAGCATAGCCGCAACTGGCGGCGAGGCGGCGGAATAGGTTGTCGGCAGCCAGAAGGACAGCGGCCAGATTGCGCTTTTGGTAAGGAAGGTAACGGCCAAAATCGCTGTGGCCACATGCAATAACTGGCGATCCGCCAGCGTCAGATCGGCCGTTTTCGCTGCTATATCCGCCATATTCAGTGTCCCAGTGGCGGCATAAACCAGTGCTATGCCGATCAAAAACAGCGATGAGCACAATAGATTCACCACGATAAATTGCATGCCGGCGCGCACACGGTTGCTGTTGTACCCGTGCAACACCAATCCGTAGGACGCAGCCAGCATCACTTCGAAAAAGACAAACAGATTAAATAAATCGCCAGTCAGAAAAGCGCCGTTCAATCCCATCAACAAAAATTGGAAAAGGGAAAAATAATGGACGCCGACACGACCCCAGCGCACCCAGGAATACCAACTGGCGCCCAGCCCCAACCCGGAAGTGAGCAACAGCATCAACACCGTCAAGCGATCTGCGACCAGAGCAATGCCAAAAGGGGCGACCCAGTTAGCCGCTAAATAAACGCCGATGTCGCCGGACCAATGGTCTTTTTCGATCAGTTGCAATAAACACAGGGCGACAACAAATTGCGCGCTTGTGCTGGCGGCGCTGAGGCCGAATCGCACTGAAAATGCACGTCTGCTGAACAGGATCAACAATGCCCCGCACAGCATCGGCAACAGAATCGGCAGGACGATCAGGTGGCTGCTCCACTGCTCCATCATGGAGTGGGTTCCTTACCGTCCACATGGTCGGTTCCGGTCAATCCACGGGACGCCAGCAACACGACCAGATAAAGCGCGGTGCTGGCAAAGCCGATCACAATTGCCGTTAACACCAGGGCTTGCGGCAGCGGATCCGCGTACTGGGCCGGGTCAATAGTCTCGGCCAGGGTAATCGGGGCTTGATCGAGCTTGGCGCGCCCCATCAAAAAGATAAACAAGTTGACCGCGTAAGACAGCAGCAACAGCCCGGTGATGACCTGGAAGGTGCGCGGGCGCAACACCAGCCATACGCCGGATCCAAACAGAACGCCAATGGAAATAGCAAGAACGGCTTCCACTAATTGAGCTCCGTCATGATTTGAGAGTCGGCCTGAGTCGCGCCAGGTTGCCGGTGACTGCGCAATGACTGGTGCGCCAGCGCTACTAGAATCAGAATCGTGCTGCCGACCACGACGGCAAATACGCCCAGATCAAATATAAAGGCGCTGGGCACATGGATTTGTCCGAAAATCGGCAACGTCACATGCGCTGTGTGACTGGTCAGGAATGGATAACCGAGCAACCACGCGCCTGCTCCGGTCGCGAGCGCGGCCATCAGGCCGAACGACAGCCAGCGGTGCGGACGCAATTGCAGGCGCGATTCGATCCAATTAGTGCCCGCTAGCATGTATTGCAGAACGATTGCGATGGCGAAAGTCAGCCCCGCGACAAATCCGCCGCCGGGCAAGTTGTGGCCGCGCATAAACAGATAGGCTGCAATCACGGCGATCACTGGCGACAGCAAGCGCAAATACACTCCAGGCACCATCAGATAACCGGTGGATGCCTGCTGATGCGGCAATTGCCGCGAGGCCGGATCAATCGAATCCCGCTGCTGCACAGGCAACTGAATACTTTCCGGTGCGGGGCGGAAACGGCGCAGGAGTGCATAGACGGTCAATGACACAATGGTCAGCACACAAATCTCGCCCATGGTATCGAAGCCGCGGAAATCCACCAGTAACACGTTCACCACATTGCTGCCACCACCTTCCGATAGTGCCCGCAACATAAAAAAGTCGCTGATGGACTGGTGCGCTGGATTGATCATCACCCAGTAGCTCAACCCCGCCATGCCGAGACCGGTGATAAATGCCACAGTCAAATCCCGCGAGCGGCGCGCCCATACACTTAATGGAATAACGATATTGAATTCTTTCGGCGGCAGCCGCGGCGGCAACCAGCGCAAACCAAGCAAAATCAAAATGGTGGTGACGGTTTCCACCATCAACTGAGTGAGCGCGAGATCGGGTGCCGACATCATCAAAAACGTAATGCAGCAAATGATTCCCGTTCCACCGAGCAGGGTGAGTGCGCGCAAGCGATGATATTTCGCTTGCCAGGCTGCGCCGACCGCGCAGGTGCACCCGATAAACCAAAGCAGCGCAAACCACGGATCGAGATTTTTTGTCGCCAGGTCAAAATCAAACGTCACTTCTTTCGGCCAAGCCACCGTGACCAAAATCATCGCTGCTGACAGAATCACCAGAATCTGTGGCTGAATACGTCGCGTACTGAACCATCTTTCAAACCGCCCCGCTCCAGCGGACAGTGAAAGCAGTATGCTTTCATACGCTTGCGCACCGCTGAACCTATGCAGCAAAGGAACCTTGTCGCGATGGATGAGATTTGCATGCTTGCGCAGCAGCGTATAGAACACCACCCCGAACAGCAGCGCGGCGATACTCATCAACAGCGGCGTATTAAAACCGTGCCAAATGGCAAGACTGTACGCCGGCGTTTGGATCCCGAGCACTGACCTCACCGCAAGCTCCAAAAATGGAGCAATACTCAACGCTGGAATAATTCCCACAATCAGGCAGCACAACACCAGAATCTCCACCGGAAAACGCATCCAGCGCGGCGGCTCATGGGGCTGCGACGGCAAATCCTGCGCGGGCTTGCCGAAGAACACATAAATAAAACGCAGGGAGTAAGCGACGCTGAAAATTCCGTAAATCACTGCGGCGATCGACATCCAATTGTTGTCACCCCACTCCAACGTTTCTGAAAAAAACATTTCCTTGGACAGAAAGCCATTCAGT
>JBQGED010000303.1:0-2995 GCA_052039425.1 Sphingobacterium griseoflavum
CGCAAACACACGGTGCTGGTTCAGCCGGGGAGCAAGGTCAGCTATCTCGTCACCGCCGATGCCAAAGGGCGGTGGGCCTATCACTGTCACATGCTCTATCACATGGGCGGCATGATGCGGGAGGTGCGCGTCGTATGAAGAATTTCCTGCGTATTTTGCTGGTGGCTAGTTCGTTCGCTGCAGGCGCAGTCTCGGCGCATACCACCGACGATCCGCTGTTGTTCAGCATGGCGGCGGATATCGAGTGGCAAGAGGATGATCATGCGGCGCTCGAGGGCGATCTGTGGCTGGGGCGGGATCTGCGCAAAGTCTGGTTGAAGTTCGATCTCGAGCATGCCGGCGGCGAGCTGGAAGAGGTGGAGCTGCAGGCTCTGTACGGCATAGCCGTGGCGCCTTATTGGGATGTGCAGTTTGGCCTGCGCCAGGACGTGCGCCCGCGCCCGAGCAATATCTGGGGTGTGCTGGCGTTACACGGATTGGCGCCATATTTTTTCGAGACTGATCTGGCGTTATTTGTCGCTGAGGGCGGCGCCGTCGCGGCGCGCATAGAGGCCGATTATGAAGTGCTGTTCACCCAGAATCTCAGCCTGTCGCCCTCGGTGGAGGTGGAACTGCATGGACAGAATGATCTCGAAACGGGCGCGGGTTCCGGGCTCAGCGAAATCGAAGTCGGTCTGCGCTTGAGTTATCAAATCCGGAAAGAATTGATGCCCTACGTGGGGGTGGAGTACTGGAAAACGTTCGGTAACACCGCCGATTTTGCCCGGCTCGCAGACGAAGAAACCGCCGACACCCGCTGGGTTGTTGGGTTGAGCTTCTGGTTTTGAGCCCTTGCATTACCGCGTAAAAACGGGATAATGCGCGGCTCGGCGTATCAGCCGGTCTCTATGGTGGCCCTAGCCGGTCCCCTCGCAATGGTCAACCGCGAACCCCGCCAGGCCCGGAAGGGAGCAACGGTAGTGAATTGACTGTGTGCCGGGGTGTGGCTGGTTAGGGTCCCCTCCAAATCCCCTCTCTTTTTTATTATCTCCAGCATTCGAGCTTGTGGTTTGCCAGTAAGGGTTGCCTGTCCGCTATAATCGCGCCCTCAATTGCATCGAGACCCTTCGAGTGAGTTATCAGGTATTAGCCCGCAAATGGCGTCCGCGCACCTTTCGCGAAATGGTGGGGCAAGAGCATGTGCTCAAGGCCCTGATCAACGCGCTCGACCACAATCGCCTGCACCACGCCTATCTGTTTACCGGTACTCGCGGGGTCGGTAAAACCACTATCGCGCGTATTCTCGCCCGCTGCCTTAATTGCGAAGTCGGCATCAGCTCTGCACCTTGTGGAGAGTGTTCGGCGTGTCGCGAGATCAACGAAGGCCGGTTTATCGATTTGATCGAGGTGGACGCGGCGTCGCGCACCAAGGTGGAAGACACCCGCGAGCTGCTCGACAACGTGCAATACGCGCCCACGCGCGGCCGCTTCAAAATCTACCTTATCGACGAAGTGCACATGCTCTCCAACCACAGCTTCAACGCCCTGTTGAAGACCCTGGAAGAGCCGCCGGCCCACGTTAAATTCCTGCTCGCCACCACCGATCCGCAAAAGCTGCCCATTACCATTCTGTCGCGCTGTCTGCAGTTCAATCTGAAAAACATGAGCCCCGAGCGCATCGTGCAGCACTTGCAACACGTATTGCAGGAAGAGATGGTGCCGTTTGACGAGGCGGCGCTGTGGCAACTGGCGCGCTCTGCCGACGGCAGTATGCGCGACGCCTTGAGTCTCACCGATCAGGCCATCGCCTTCGGCAGCGGTAAGGTTTCCTCCACCGATGTCACCGCCATGCTCGGCACCATCGACCACAAGTTGATTGAGCAGCTGATGGCAGCGCTGATCGAAAGTGATGGCGCCACGCTGTTGACTGCGGTGGCGCAATTTGCCGAGCAGTCGCCGGATTATCACAGTGCCCTCGGCGACCTGATCACTCTGTTGCATCGCATCGCCATCGCGCAGGCGCTGCCGGAGGCGGTGGACAACAGCTACGGTGATCGCGAGCAGATTCTCAAGTTCGCCATGGCGCTGGCGCCGGAAGATGTACAGCTGTTTTATCAGACCGGTCTGCTGGGGCGGCGCGACCTGCCCTTGGCACCCGATCCGCGCAGCGGCTTCGAAATGACCCTGTTGCGTATGCTGGCCTTCAAACCACAGGGCTTGGTGGATGTGCCGGGACAGCCTTTGGTGCGCGCGACAACCGGGGAGGGCACCACCGCAAAAAAGCCTGAACCTGCGTCGGTACCTACGTCTGCATCGACGGCGGCCAAAGCCGTATTGCAGGCGGTGATGGCAGAACCGACGCGCCCGGCCCCGCTGCCGGTACCACCCGCTCAGGCAAAGCCGGTGGCTCCTTCCTATGAGCCGCCAGCCTACGAGGCGCCGCCTTATGATGAGCCTCCACCGTATGAGCCACCGCCTTACGACGAGCCGCCACCCTATGAACCAACGCCTACACCTGCGATAGCGGCGGAGCCTCCACCCCCACCTCCGCCGCCGCAAGTGGTGGAAGCGCGTGTGGTGGCGCCCACCGCCCCGGCGCCAGTGGCAGGCGCGGTTATCCGTCTGGAAGAATTTGCTCCGCAGCACTGGATTGGCATTTATCAGGCGCTGAATGTTCGCGGGGTGTTGCAGAGCACCGCATCCAACTGCGTGTTGTTGGAACGCCGGGGCAGCCAGCTGGTATTCGCCCTCGATCGGGACAAGGGCAGTCTTTACGACGACTCCCACCCGCGCCGGCTTGCCGAATTGCTGCGCGACTATTTTGCCGAACCGGTACAAGTGGACATTCGTATTCAGGCGCTGCCCTCTGAGGTCGAAACGCCGGCGGCCTGCAGCGAGCGCCTGCGCCGGCAAGCGCGTGAGGCGGCGATTCAGCGTCTGCGCGATGACCCGCTGGTGCAGCAATTGCAAAAAGAGTTTGATGCGAGTTTGGATTTAGAATCGGTTACTTATTCCT
>JBQGED010000304.1:0-4114 GCA_052039425.1 Sphingobacterium griseoflavum
CACGCCGTTGACGACGGTAAAAAACTTTTCGCCATCATAATGGGGTGACAACTTCAAATGGCGCTCAACCCAGCGACGCGCCGGATTGTTATTGAGATCGGGCTCCTGCCCCGCTGCGAACCACATTTTTATTCCGGTAAAAATAAGGAACGCACCGAATACATACATGACCCAATGAAACTGGGTGATCAACCAAGCACCGATCAGAATCATGATGGCTCGTAAAACCAAAGCGCCGAGAATTCCGACCATTAATACGCGCTTCTGGAACTCTGGCGGTACCGCGAAGTAAGTGAACAGCATTAAGAAGACAAAGATATTGTCGACGGCCAGCGCCTTCTCGACTAAATAGCCGGTGATAAATTCAACGGCCTTGCCGTCGGCAAGCGTTTTTGCGGCGGGATCATCGCCAGTACCGCCGAGATACCACCATAACCATCCAACAAAAAGAAACGATACCGTTACCCAGATGATCGACCAGATGGTCGCTTCGCGCATGCTGACGGTGTGCGAGCCCTGACGACTAAGGGCCAGAAAATCGATCGCGAGTGCGACCACGACGAATGCTGCAAACAGTGTCCACAACAGGGGGGTTCCGACGGAAATCATGGGACGTGCTTCTCCACCCAAACCGGCAACGCCTGGGTATTAGATGAGATTGAATCCCCGCCAGTCTTGCTGCCCGGACAAGCATCCGAGATTCGGCACCGAACATGGTTGACTGCCAACTCAACAATGTCGTGTTGACGGCACCGGAACACAACGACGCGCAGGCGTGTCGTGTCAGCTACTCCCCTTAAGAGGTGCAAAATTGAAACAGAATCGACGGGAGTCAGTCAACTTGAAGCGATAATCCGTAATCGCTTGTGAAAATCGAGGCCGAAGCTTTATTTGATTTAACTCATCGGAGATGTCGGGACTAAGGCAACGCATCAATGCTTATGCGAATGCATCGTCAAGCCGATTAAGCGGGTAACAACACCCGCCAGATAAAGTAAGCCGACAAACATCTCAACGCTGGCTACCGCCCTTGCATGAGGGGTAAGCGGTATAACATCGCCAATTCCGGTACTCGACAACAGTGCAAAGCTAAGATAATTAAGCTCGGTCCAGGTACGCATGTCATCCGGGTTGACGGCGGCGCCGTAAGTGCCCGGCTGAAGAATTTGGATCAGCAAAAACAAATGGGTAAAACCCCAGGCCAGCAATGTGAAGGTTGCGCCAGCTGCAAACAGTTCATCAGTCGTGGCTCGCAGATCTTCGAGCATGTAGGCAATCAAACTCCCCGCCGCATAGAAGTAAAAAATCGCTTCCAGCCCCGAGCTCCAAGGCAGCAAATAGGCCATTGAAAAAAATGTCTGAAGCAACAGTAAAATGATAATCGCCGTGGCCAAGCTGGCGCTCAACCAAGTTAGTCCAGGGGTGCGGTGCACCATGCGCGTGGTGAGTGCAAGAACGGTCACACCAAACGCATTGAAGGCGACATGCCCCGCTTGCGTCCCCTCAAGGAAGGGGTAAAGCAGCATCCCCATCAGCTGCACCAGCAACAAAATTGCCGATGGGTGGCGCTTGGTAAGATGGAGGAAAGGATGACTTGCCATCGGAAACGCCTTATAAATTCTTAGGGAAATAACGTGGTGGGTAATGCTTGTTAAGTACTCTTTTAGATGGATTTTCGGCAGTGGCTGATTACGCCGACCTGAACTGCCTAGCCTTTAGCGCTTACCTAACTCAACCGCAAGCGTTGCAAATACCTCACGATTCGGAAAGCCATCCGCGACAAGTTTGTTTTGCAGTTGAAATTTTTGCAGAGCATTGCGCGTCGCGGGTCCCCAGATGCCATCGGGCTTGCCGATATCGAAGCCTTTTTCCAGCAATTTTTGCTGCAGCGACTTAAGATCTTCATTGGTGAAAACGTTTTTCTCTTCACCAAAATTGTCGACACCGTGATTAATATTGATCAGTTCGTCAGCGAGCAAACCAACTGCCAGCGCGTAATTTTGGGAAAAATTCCACTTCATAATGACGGAAAAATTTCTGTACACCAAAAACGCAGGGCCGGTGTGCCCGGCAGGTAAGACCAACTGCGCTTGAGTTTCATAATCTGGAAGCGGGCGTTTAGCGGTTTTGGTAATGCCGAGCGCCTTAAAACGGCTGAGCGGATAGGTTTTATCGAAACTCACTTCTCCAAAAGCAAAGTTCTTTGGAATTTCGACTCTACGCCCCCAAATCTCTTCTTTGTTCCAGCCAATCTGTTGCAGATAGTTTGCCGCGGACGTAAAAGCGTCTGGCAAGCTTTCCCACACATTCAGTTTTCCATCACCATCACCGTCCTTACCGTAGGCTTTCAGCGCGCTGGGCATAAATTGCATATGCCCCATGGCGCCAGCCCATGAGCCCAGCAATTGCTCCCGCTTAACCTGCTGCTTTTCCAACAGAGAAAATGCGTCGAATAATTCTTGAGTAAAATACTGGCTGCGGCGAGGGTCACAGGCAAGTGTTGCCAACGCGTCTAAAATCTGAATTTCACCTTTATAGCTGCCAAAATTGGTCTCCAAACCCCAAAACGCCACTATATAACGCGGCGGAATCCCGTATTGCCGTGCCAGTCTATCCAACAGAACTGCATGCTCCTGCAGCATGCGCTTACCTGTTTCGATGCGAACTTTGCTTACACGTTTGCGAACGTACCCTGCAAAACTTTCCGTGAACTCTGGTTGACTTCGATCCAGTTTGATGACCCGCTCAAGGGGCGTTAAATTGCCTATAACGTCATTGAGTATAAAATCCGAGAACCCTTTATCCCCTGCCTTTTGACGAAGCGATGAGCGGCATTGCTCAAATGAGGGTTCAACAGTGGGCTTTTCCTGAGCCAACGGTTGAGAGGCCGCAAATAACAGCGGCACCAAGCTGAGGAGACTAAGTGGAAACGGATGTTTTATGAGTGCTTTTGTCATTGCTGCATAACGTGGTTGGAAAAAAACGATGGTAGCCCAAACCCGCCGCGCAAAAAAGCATAATCGGCCTATCTCTGTCGGCAGAGGTGTGTGCCGCACTTCCGTGGCCGCCATGCAATAGAAAAATCTGTCGTCCTTTTTCAGCACAGGAAATGAATTTTTGCTTAATTAGAGTGTGTGTGATTGCTGGGCAAGATTACGTCCTGGCCCATGCTTTACTGACCCGCTTATCTTGTCTGCACAATGTGGTGTGCCTTACAATTGGCACAAAATTAGGCGCATACTCAAAGTCAACATTCAATATAAGCCCACCATTTAGCTTGGTTATTAGCCTTAAAACAACTTAATTATCACTACGTGTTAAACCTATGCTAACCCGGCGTCTCGTCTATATCGCCCTTCTCGCCTGCGCTGTATGGCTATGGTACCTGGGAAGTAACATTTTAAGTGGAAGCATGCTCGGCCCAGTACTTGTTTTGATGGCCTTGCTCTAACATCCCTTCAAAAAACAGCCCCGACACAAAGAATATCCATCCACCGAGGGGAGCGCCGACAAAAATAACAGGCGATTGCCGCGAAAAAACAAGAGATTACGATCAGAATTCTTAGAGCGGTGTTCATAATGATTATTTTCTGGTGGATTGAGGTATCTACATGGATGCCGATGATTAGGTATTACCTCGATTTATGGATAAAAGATAAAAAGCCAACAATGAAATCAAAACTGCTAATTTAAACTTGCGCAACGCCGTTTATGTGTCAGCGCTGTACTCTCGGTCAATCGTAGCGACCTGAACCGAATATGACTCATACCACTCATCCCGACCAAGAGCTTGTGCGGCGACATGCTCTGGATGAGACTTCCACGCGTGAATGTTTTCCTCACTCGGCCAATAGGAAAGCGCTACCTCATTAGCGCCTTCGGTTACCGAATAAAACTCCAAGCATCCAAACTCATTTAAGGCAATCTCACGCAAATGAGCAGCCGCCTTGAAATATTCGCTGTCGAGATTGCGAATTTTCGCTCTGAATATCACTACGATCATACCACTGCCCTTTACCACGTAAGCCGCCATCCAAATACAATGAAACCAAAAACCCGCGCAAAATTACGCGTTTATTTAACTTCAAAATTCGGAACTTCAATAATGCGAAAA
>JBQGED010000305.1:0-4307 GCA_052039425.1 Sphingobacterium griseoflavum
CTTAGCCGAGTTTGCCCGCGAGACCTTGCAGCAGTGGGAGACACTGAGGGATAACATCCAACGCAGTTCCACCAATCTGCAGGGGGCCTTGAGCCTGTATTGTTCGGTGACCGCGAGCTACTCGTTCCTCTATGACATTCTCAGCGACTTCCGCCAACAGCACCCACTGATCGAAATCAAATTGCACACCGGCGATCCGGCCTTGGCGCTTGAGCGGGTAATGGCGGGACATGAAGATGTGGCGATTGCCGCACGCCAGGACGCTATGCCGCCGGATATCGACTTCAAACGAATAGTGCGCTCGCCCCTGGTGTTGATCCAGCCGCTGCAACCTGCTTGGCAACAGACCGAACCCCGGGATACACAGGAATACTGGCAAACCATTCCGTACATAGTGTCGGAGCGTGGAGTGGCGAGGAACCGGCTCGACACATGGTTTCGCCAACGCGGAATCGCTCCGAAGATCTATGCGCAGGTGGCGGGCCATGAAGCTATTGTCAGCATGGTGAGCCTGGGACTCGGAGTTGGGCTGGTGCCGCAAATTGTTTTAGCAAACAGCCCATTGGCAAATAAAGTGAAATCGCATCCGTTACAGCCGTCACTCAAACCGTACGAGGTGGGGCTTTGCGTTCTCACCAAACGGCTGAAAAGCCCGATTGTACGGGCTTTTTGGGAGCAGATTAGGCCGGCGTGATACTTACGCTGTTTTAAAAGGGCGGATCAGCAAAATCAGTTTAGGCAGCAAAAACAGGGCGCCCATCAACGCTGCGAACATAGCAAGCCCAGTCAGAAGGCCGAAGTAAATGGTGGGAATAAATTCGGACAGCACCATGATGGAGAAACCAAAAATAATGATCACCGAGGTGTAATACATAGCTTTACCAATGGATCCATGGGAGCGGTGCATGGCGGCGACATAATCCCCGTCGACCGCGATTTCCTCCTTAAACCTATGGATATAGTGGATGGTGTCATCTACGCCTATACCAACGGTAATCGCTGCAATGGTAATGGTCATCATATCCAGGGGAATGCCAATCAGACCCATGCCGCCAAGAATACTCAACGCGGCCAGCACATTGGGCAGAATTGCCACAAGCGCGACCGAAAAAGAGCGGAACAGAATTACAAACATCAACATGATGCAGAAAAACACCACCCCAATGGTAACAATCTGCGAGCTGAACAAACTCTGGAGCATGTTGTTGTACAACACCAGCAGGCCCGAGAAACGCACCTCGCTCACATTCAGCTTCAGATCCTCTTTGAGGTGTTGTTGGATGCGCTCCACCAGTTCCGCCCTTTTCAGACCGGGATAAGAATCTTTAACCCGCATTGTAATTCTGGTTTCTTCCTCGCCATGGAGGAAAGGATCTACCAGCACTTTGCGCACTTCCGGAGACAACGCTTTGTCCATGACCGCTAATTCAAAATTATTTAAAGAGCCATTCAGCTCCTTGCCCACCTTATAAAGGATGGCGAGCGACTGTACTTTGCCAACCTCAGGCAAGGTTTCCAGATAGTCGTGGATTTTTTCCACCTGCTCCAGTCCGACCACCGTCATCCAACGGCTTGCGGAATTACCGGGCTCAGTCGCGGATCCCAGGTCGGCGAAGGGATCCTCGGCTTCAGTGCTATCCATATCCGCAAAAGGATCGGATTCCACCTCGGCAAATGGATCATCCTCCGCGGCAAAAGTCTGTACGGATTGTTCCTCCGCTATAAGAACGCTTGCTGCGTGCGTATTAACAATTATGTCGAGTGACGTGGTTCCGCCCAGCTTCTGATCAATCACGGAAAGACCCTGATAAATTTCCGTGGTCTCGTGAAAATAATCAATAAAACGATTTTCCACCTGCAACCGTGAAATTCCCCAGATACTCAATACTGCCACCAGCAGACTCACCGTCACCACAACGCCGCCGTGCCGTTCAACGAATTGGGAGCAATAAAGTGTTAGAGGTTTGGATTCAGTCAACGTTGACTGCACAGCGGCTTTGTCCACTCGGGTCCGCTTCAGCAACATCAGGCTCGAGGGCAATAGCATAAATGCGAGCACCAGCGCCAATATGAGTCCGATCGTCATCATCCAGCCGAAGTCGATCACGGGCCGTATACCGCTCACCACCAAAGACATGAACGCCACAACCGTGGTCAAGGTGGTGTAGAGACAAGGCTTGGCCATAAAGCGCACGGTAGCGCTGACCAATTGTTGTTGCGACCAGTCTGGATGTTCGTCTGCATATTCGCGGTAACGCACCACCAAATGCACGATGATCGACATAGAGAGAATCAACAGCAACGCAACAAAATTGCTGGAAATCACCGTCAGACGCCAATCGAGCCAACTCAGCAATCCCAACATGATCAATACTGCAGCAAGGCAAGTGGCGACGGGAATGAGGGTGAAACGCAGGGAACGGAAAATAACCGCCAGCACGAAAACGATAAATAACACCGTGGCGGCGCCGAAAATAAACAGATCTTTTTGAATAAACGAAATCATATCAGCGGTGATCATGGAGACGCCGCCGACGAATATTTGCGCATCGTTTTTATAGCGTGCAACCACTTCCCGCACTTTCTCTACCCGATCATGTGCGCGGGCTTCACTGTTGGTGCGGTAATCGAGAAATTCCTGACTCACGCGGGCGAGTTCGGCCTGTTCGGTGCCGGAGAGTCCCTCCTGATTGCTTTTACCTCGCAGGTTATCGCGCTGTTGTACAAGCTCGATGTAACGACGGTCGACCGCAATATTCAGTTGCAACGCCGTCGTCTGGCCGTCCGGCCCGAGAATCATTTCGCGATAAATAGGGCTTTCGAGAAATTCCCGTTTAGCCAATTCACGGTCCACGCCGGGTGTTTCCAAGGTGCGCGGCTCTTTTGCCACCTCTCGCAGCGACTGTTTGGGGCTGAACAACAAAGGGACGTTGAGAATGCTATTGACGCTCGCCACTCCTTCTATCTGCTCTAGTTCGGCCTGAAGTTGGCGCAATAAATTTAAGGAAGCATCACTGAACAAATTTTCCCGCGGGGTAAAAGTAACGATGAGAAAATCGCCACTACCGTAGTTTTTCGATATTTCACGAAAATAATTGACGTCCTGATCATTCTCCAATGTCAGCGAATCCGCTGAGGCATCCAGTTTGAATTTCGGCAATCCGAGAGCCGCCAATACTATGAGCGCGACTACGCAACAAAGTACCAGGCGCGGAAAACGCGTGACCCAAATGAGCCATAAATCAATCAAGCGATGAAACATAATCATTCCTTAAGAAACAGCTAAACGTCCTGGGACGGCTCTGCTGATTTTTCGAGGTGGGCACCCAAAGGTTTTTCAGGAAAGGCACAATTTCGCACCCGCAATTTGAGTTCCTTGGCGCTTGGAAATCCTCCATCCTTCTTACGCTCCCAGATACAGGTATCGTTCACCCAAATCTCAAATACACCACCTGTGCCCGGCTGCAGAATCATCTGATAAATATCATCACTGAAACTTGCCAATATCTCTTGCGCCATCCAAACAGCGCGAAGCTGCCATTGGCATTGGGTGCAATAGTGGATACGTACGTTAGTCGTTCTGTCGGTCATAAGATTCTTTCCCCCCGCCGGCCAAGGCGCGCCATTCTAACCCTTCTCCCCTACTGGCGCAGTAAATCGGAAAATTATCCACCGGCCAATTTTTGATCGCCTGCAAAAAATTCAGGTTGCATTACACCTTTTATCCTGCGGAGATTGAAAACGCTGTGTAAAACCATATGATGCCTCTCCTTGGAATTGGCGCATTATTGATCCATGTCACTTCCGTGTCTTATAGCTGGGCAATTTTCACCAGCGGGGACTGCATTTCATTGCAGCAGTACGCTGTCGCTGCGCAATTCAAAACTCCAGCCGCACCTGCGGCGAACCCGGCACAAGATGATGCTGAAGCTTCGTTTTACAGATCAACGTAGAGAACCTGCGTGGCTGATGGATAAGTCGTTCACAATCGGCGGCGCCGACGATAACAACCTGGTGATCGACGACCCCTCGGTCAGCGGTCAGCACGCGCGGATCGTCTACGTTAACAAGAGTTTTGTTTTGCACGATCTCGGCAGCACCGAGGGCACTTTCGTCAATGATCAGCGGATCACCCAAAAGACTATTGAGAACGGTGACCAGATAAAACTCGGGGAAGTCGAGCTGGAAGTGTTGGATCCGGCGCGACCCGAAAATCAACAGGAATGGTGCTTGGTGGCCTGCTCAAGCTGGCTCAGCGGACAGGAATTCCCGATCCGTTCACGCAGTGATCAAAATGACATCAAGAT
>JBQGED010000306.1:0-16120 GCA_052039425.1 Sphingobacterium griseoflavum
CTAATGAGCGGTCGAGAAACAACTGTATTCCATGGCCAAGTATATCTCTGATAGGAGCGCTTTGATGAATGACTTCTCGACAGAGCGTCTGGACGAAACCATCATCGCGGAATACTTGAGCAAACATCCGGATTTCTTCGACCGCCACGGCGATGTGCTCCGCGATCTGCGCTTGCAACACCCCAGTGGCCGCGCCGTCTCACTCATCGAAAAACAGGTATCGGCGCTGCGCGAGCGCAACACGGAGTTGCGCCATCGCTTGAATCAATTGCTAGATAACGCACGTCAGAATGACCGCTTATTCGAGCGCAGCAAACGCTTGGTTCTGGCACTGCTCGAGTGTGATGAACTAGGGGATCTAGTGGATGCGCTTTATTACAGCTTCGATAAGGAATTCAATATTCCTTTTACCCGTCTGATTCTGTTTCGCCAGCCGCTGCAAGCTACCTCCGTGCGTATCGCCGCCGAAGACGAAGCCAAGGTGGTGCTCGGGCGCCATTTAAAAGCCAGCCGGGCGGTAGGCGGAGGTTTGAGTCGGGACGAAATTGCGTATCTGTTCGATAAAGACCATCAGCGCGTGGGCTCGGCAGCTATGGTGCCGCTGTATTACAACCAACCGCTGGGCATTCTTGCGGTTGGTCATGAAGACCCTAAGCATTATCAGGCGGGAATGGGCACGATTTTTCTAACACATATTGCGGAAGTACTAGACCGGCTCATCCCAAAACACCTCGGATAAGCGTTGAAAACAAAATCCCGGAGCAAGTCCGGGATTTTGTTATGCAGATCGCTGTTAAATCGGTTGACCGCCGTAATTGCTTTGCGGTTTGCGCGGAGGATCGGAGACCACGTTAGGCGGAATCTCGTTGATCACACCACCGCGGGCCAGAAATGCTTCAACATCACTTTGTATCTGTTGGCGCAACGCTTCCCGGGCGGCGACGGATTCCTCAACCAGGGCTTCTACCGCAGGGGCGGCGGAGTAACCACTAGCCTCTTCTTCATCGTCCGCCAACTCTTCGGCTTCGATTTCTTCTTCGTTTTCTTCGATTTCGTTTTCGTCGCTCATACAATCCTCACGTGTTCTGTCTCTTGCAAGGAACCATCTCCAAATGTCTTTGTGAGCTCTTCCACTGCTGCGACGCCATTGCGAGCCATCACAGGAAAAGCCCTAAAAAACCGCAATGCGTGACTATTTATAGTCCAGCGCATTTTCATCGTCATCATAAAAATAAAAATTTTTTAGTATTTTTTGTTCTACCGTACCTTCGGCCCTAACCGTTCGGTTATTTGGAAGGTGGTCACAAAATCCTGTGGATTTGCCTCGATGACTCACTTCCCAGCATGCCCTTTTGAGCAGTATTAACGGATCTGGTTCACCGAAACGATGATTCCTGAATTGCAATTGGAATGGTTTTTCGCGGGCGCGAATGTACATAAAAGAAAGGAACGGAACAAGACAATTTTGCCGCCGGGAGACGGCAAAATGGCAGATTGAAAAAACGCTTATACCGCGTCTGGGCCGGTCTCGCCCGTGCGGATACGAATGACTTCCGCAAGGTTCTGAATAAAGATTTTACCGTCGCCAATTTTGCCGGTTCTGGCCGCTTTGGTGATGGCTTCGACGGCCTGATCAACCATATCGTCGGCAACCGCCATTTCAAGCTTCACCTTCGGGAGAAAATCGACAACATATTCAGCACCGCGATACAACTCAGTGTGGCCTTTCTGCCTGCCGAAGCCTTTGACCTCGGTCACGGTCATGCCCTGCACCCCGACGTCGGACAAAGCGTTGCGCACGTCGTCCAGGCGAAAAGGCTTAATTACAGCAGTGATGAGTTTCATGATGGTTTCCTAAGGACGGATGAACATTTGCAGGGTTGGCCCCTGGATAAGCAAAACGCCGGAATCCGGCGCTGTTTCGCGGCCAATGTATAACATTCCTGCAGGAATTGACAGCCAATCGAAGCCCCATAAAAAAGCCCCGATCGTCACCGACCGGGGCTGCAAGAAAGCTAAATAGCAGGGCTGTGAGAACTATTTAGCGGTCGTGAATTCTGGATAGGCCTCCATACCGCACTCAGAGATATCCACGCCTTCAAACTCTTCTTCTTCGCTGACGCGGACACCGATGATGGCCTTGATAGCGAACCACACGATGAGGGACATACCAAACATCCAGACAAAGATCGTGAGAGCGCCAACTAACTGACCGACGAAAGTGGCTTCGGCGTCAGAGATCAGCACCGCAAATACACCCCAAATACCGACGGTGCCGTGTACCGAAATAGCACCGACCGGGTCATCGATTTTCAGCTTATCCAAGGTCAGGATGGAGACAACCACCAACAATCCGCCGATAGCGCCGATGATAGTTGCAGCAACAGGAGTCGGATCAGCAGGCTCTGCCGTAATGGCGACCAGTCCAGCCAAAGCGCCATTTAATGCCATGGTCAGATCCGCTTTGCCGAATAGGATTCGGGCAAGCGCCAGAGCGGCAATCAAACCACCGCAAGCCGCAGCGTTGGTGTTGAGGAACACCACAGCCACTTCGTTAGCGGACGCGATAGAATCGAGCGACAGTGTAGAGCCACCGTTGAAGCCGAACCATCCCAGCCACAGAATGAACGTACCCAGGGTTGCCATCGGCAAGTTCGCCCCCGGAATCGCGTTTACTGCGCCATTAGGACCGTATTTTCCTTTACGAGGTCCGAGTACCAATACACCCGCCAGAGCCGCGGAAGCACCTGCCATATGCACGATCCCGGAACCTGCGTAATCGGAATAGTTCAAGGAGAACAGGCCAAATACTTCTTTGCCGCCCCAGGTCCAGCTGCCTTCCATCGGGTAGATGAAACCGGTCATGAACACAGCAAACAGGAGGAAAGCCCACAGTTTCATGCGCTCTGCAACCGCACCGGACACTATCGACATTGCGGTACCAACGAACACCACCTGGAAGAAGAAGTCGGCAGCGTTGGAATAGGCATTGGCATCTTCGCCTTTGAATTCGGCGTAAACCGTTTCTGCCAACGCATCGACAGACTCAGCACCATCCAGGGCAATGCCGCTCAGAAACCAGCCGCCGTCATACATGATTTGATAACCGCAAATCATGTACATGGTGCAGGCGATCGCAAACAGCGCGATATTTTTGGTGAGAATCTCGGTGGTATTTTTGGCGCGGACAAGCCCTGACTCCAACATGGCGAAGCCAGCGGCCATCCACATAACAAGTGCGCCGCACACCAGGAAATAAAAGGTATCCATGGCGTACTGCAATTCATAAATTGTATTTTCCATAGCGGTATCTCCGGCTGTGGGATCTATTTATGGGAGAGTTTGCGTCGTAAGAAAAATTACAACGCGTCTTCGCCGGCTTCACCGGTGCGAATGCGAATCACCTGTTCCAGATTGGAAACAAAGATTTTTCCATCGCCAATTTTGCCGCTGTGAGCTGCCTTGCTAATGGCCTCGACAACGGAGTCCACCTGGCCGTCAGCCACAGCGACTTCCAATTTCGTTTTCGGCAGAAAATCCACCACATACTCTGCGCCGCGATAAAGTTCGGTATGGCCTTTTTGACGGCCAAAACCTTTTACTTCCGTTACGGTAATACCCTGCACACCAATATCGGAAAGCGCTTCACGCACGGCATCGAGTTTGAAGGGTTTAATTACGGCAGTTATCAGTTTCATTGGACTGCACCTCTCTGATTGAAGGTGCCAAACTCCACGAAGGAGATTGGCACATGACTTACGAAGATTAAAAACTTAGAAAGTAAACAATGCTTCCAGGGCAAATGAGTTCTGGTCGACATCACCAAAATCATCCGTTCTGTATTCCGCTACGAGCAAAAGATTGTCACCAATTTTATAGCTGGGAGATATGGTGAAGCCGCTGTTTTCCACCAAGGTTGCGTTGGTTCCAAGAACATCACCATCAATTGAATAATCATGGTAACGCAAGGTGATACCGAAATTACCGACAGCGTAATTGGCCATCAACAGGTAGCCGTCACCGTCCACATTATCAGCTACAGGCAGGTCGCCATCGCCGTCGAGGTCGAGGCCATCACCGTAGTCACCAACGTTGTATTCCACTGCGAACGTGAAATTAGAAACTTGGTAAGAGGTCCAGAAGTTGATCAGGTCTGTCTCACCATCCTGGATATAAAACAGTTTCGCCGTCAAACCCTCGATCGGCTCAATCGCCACACCCAGTTCTGTAGCCAGTGAGGTGGTATCCCGCTCGATCGGATTGAATGCGCTGTTAACGACAGACACCATAAGGTCAACGACGCCAGCATCGTAATAAGCAGAAATCCCTTGCTGATAGCCACCATAGAAATACTGACCGTAGCCAGTGCCGCTATATTGGTAAAGGCCGGTTGGCTCTTCTGTCTCCCAGCCGCTGTAGCTTAAGAAGCGTCCAGCTTTAACGCTGAATTGATCGTTGATTTGTTTGGTAATGAAGGCCTGCTCGACGAAGGTTTCATCTTCGCCATTGCCGGTTCCGCTCTCACCGTATTCAATGTCTACCTGCGCGGAAACACCGTCCGATCCAGCATAAAGAAAATTCATTTCAAACTGGTCAATACCAAATTCTTTAGCGGTGCTTTCCGCTCCGTCCACATCGACATATATGTAGGACATATCGACAAAGCCGGTGGCACTAAAACCTTCTCCCAACTCGATCTCGGCATAGGCCGCTGGCACTGAACCAACCGCGAGCGTGGACGCAGCAATTGATGTAGCGAGTACTTTTTTGTTGAACTTCATGGATGCTTCCTCCAAGTGATAGCAGACGACATTTTGTTGTATTTACGCCAAGGTCCATTCGTGGAATGGCTGAGCTTCGCCTGGGATAGCAGAATCCAAGCCAGATTTTAATTTTTTAATTAGAATCAAAAAGTTATGTAATTTTTTGGGCAGTTTTGCACGTGCAATACATCCAATAAGGCACTCTATGTGAGCACGCGCCCGCACCACAAACTAACGCTGCGCACTGAATTTGTGCATATCCAGGAAGCGAGGCTGTATATCGCAGCTGTGTTGACCTGGACCATCCTCTCGCGGGCAAGACCAATTTCGAGTTCTGCAAAGGCGGATAAAGTTTTTGATTTGGCCAAAAAACAGGTAGGCTTGGCGCCTTTCATTTGACGGGTCATAGCAGCTAAGCGCACGGCCCAGACACATCTACATTTATTTTTGGAGGATCATCCAATGAAGCTCAGCCGAACGGCGGGTACCCTCGCCCTTTTAATCGCTGCAGGCGCAGCCAATGCGGAAGTTACCGGCAGCGCGGGCATCGCCAGCAGCTATTTGTGGCGTGGTTTGGATCTGGGCTCAGGCACACCGGCAGTTTCAGGTGCGTTGAAATACAGCACCGCTGGCTTTTATTCAGGGATCTGGGGCTCATCTGGGGATACCAAGAACGGCACTGAGTATGACCTTTCCGCAGGATATAACGGCTCTTTCGGCGAATTTACTTACGGTTTGGGCGCTATCAGTTACAACTACCCAACCAAAGCTAATACCGAGCCGGGCGACATCAGCGACGCGGTGGTGACCCTCGGTTACGGCCCTGTCAGCTTTGGTGCCTATGTGCCCATTGGCAAACTCAACAGCAGCGGCGATTACGCCTACTACACCCTGGGCGCCGCTTTCGGTTCCTTCTCTATGCTGCTGGGTATGCACAGCAATGATTTGACCAACGGCGGTAACGTGGGTTGTGAAGTCGATGCAGGCTCCACCAAACGCAAGTGCTCACCGGTGCATTTCGACCTCACCTACGCGTACAACGACAACCTGTCTTTCACCTTGAGTCAGTTCGTTGCCGACAAACCTTTTGAAGACAAACTCAAATTTGTTGTCTCCTTCGGCATCCCCATCGGCGAATAAAAAGCCTAGCGCCGTCCCCGCACCAGGACGGCGCATGCCACTTTCTTAGCAGAAAAGGCTGGCGGATTGCGCGCCATTATGCGGTGAGAGGCGGCTCATCAAATGCTGGCCGTTCTGGTGGCGGTGCTAGCGGAGGCAAACCATGCCGGGCGCGAGCTTTGTCGCAGCCTTCGTTGTACGCCGCCACCTCGCCATTGCAACTGAATTCTCGACACGGGCTCGGGCGATTCTCATAGATCGTGCAGCGAACTTGCTCTCCCACATTTCCCAACAACGCGGTGCAGCGCGGTTCGTTTTGATTGGTTCCTTTCATACATACCCGGTGTGGATGGATCTGTTCCGTCAACACATCCGGCACCACCCCGCCAGCCTCCTGCAATTCACCCCAATAAAACGACACACGAAAAGACGCACAACAAGCACCACAACTCAAACAAGGAGACGGGCTACTCATACAGAGCAAAACCTGCGAAAGAGAACGAGTGATTTGAAAGCTTAGATAAGCCAGATCCTGCAGACCTGACCGGCAACATGGACATGTTTACCGGGCGCCAGAATGTATAGAAGATTGTGGGGGTTGCCAAGCCCCGACAGGAGTATTCGATAGTGTCTTCAATTCATCTATGGCGGCCAATAGCCGCCGCCACCGCCCCTCCAAATTGCGGCTAGTCAATGCGATGCATATCTGATCACACCGTCAAATAGGATCTTACCTTCTCCTCATCCATATCCTTAATATTCCCTGCCACCACTACGTTGCCGCGATCCATCACGATGTAGGAATCGGCGAGGTTGCGCGCGAATTCGAAATATTGTTCGACGAGAAGGATGGCCATTTCTCCGCGCTGGCGCAGGATGGAAATCACGTTGTGAATATCCTTGATGATGGAGGGTTGAATGCCTTCGGTGGGTTCGTCGAGGATCAGCAAACGGGGCTTCATAACCAACGCCCGGGCGATGGCAAGTTGCTGTTGTTGGCCACCGGACAGATCGCCGCCGCGGCGGTGCAGCATTTTGCGCAGCACTGGGAAAAGATCAAAAATTTCATCGTCAATTTTGCGGTGTTTTCTCGGCAATACGGCATAGCCGGTTTTTAAATTTTCCAATACGGTGAGCTGCGAAAATATTTCGCGGCCCTGCGGCACGTAGGAAATACCGAGGCGAGCGCGCTCGGCGATGGAGGCTTTGGCGATTTCCTTGTCCTCCCACAGGATTTTGCCGGCGCTGATCGCCTGACGCCCGGTAACGGCGCGAGCGATACTGGTTTTGCCTACGCCGTTGCGTCCGAGAATACTGGTGATCTGACCTTTCTGCGCGCTGAGGTTGACGCCGTGCAGCGCTTTGCTTGCGCCGTAGTGCAAATCGATGTTTTCTACACTCAACATAATTTCATCAACCTTATTTTATCGACCCAGATAAACTTCAATAACACGAGGATTGGATGACACCACATCGAGCGAACCTTCCGCCAAAACACTACCCTCGTGCAAAACCGTAACTTTGGTATCCAATGCGCGAATAAAATCCATATCGTGTTCCACCACGACCACTGAATGATTTTCGCTAATGGATTTCAACAGTTTCGCGGTTTCCATGGTTTCGTAATCGGTCATGCCTGCGGCGGGTTCGTCTACCAGCAATAATTCCGGATCCTGAATAATCAGCATGCCAATTTCCAACCATTGTTTTTGACCATGGGAAAGATTGCGCGCGAGTTCATCGCGGCGATCTTTCAGACCGACCAATTCGATAATTTCATCAATCTGGTCGTATTGAGCTTTGCTCAAGTGAAAAAACAACGTCTGAAAGACACCGCGATTGCCAGCGAGCGCCAGTTCCAAGTTATCCCACACGGAAAGACTTTCAATAACCGTCGGCTTTTGAAATTTTCGGCCAATGCCCATATTGGCGATATCAGCTTCATCATATTTGGTAAGGTCGATGGTATCGCGGAATTTGACTTCACCTTCATCCGGTTTGGTTTTGCCGGTAATGATATCCATCATGGTGCTTTTACCGGCGCCGTTTGGGCCGATAATCGCGCGCAACTCGCCCGGCCGTATATCCAAGGAGAGATTATTGATCGCACGAAAACCATCAAAGCTCTTGGTGACACCATTGAGATACAGAATGCTCTGAATTTTTTGATCGTTCATGATTTTCCTCCCGATGCGATGCCCGCTTGCGGAGCTGTTACTGCTGCGGATTCACGGATTTTTTTGCGGCTGAGATAACCATCTAATATCCCGACAACACCACGGGGTAAATAAATGGTCGTAATAACAAACAGTGCGCCGAGAATAAACAACCAGTATTCCGCGAAAACTCCTGAGGTAAATGTGGTTTTGGCGTAGTTCACCAGTACCGCGCCGATCACCGCACCGTACAAAGTGCCGCGCCCGCCGATGGCGACCCAGATAACGATTTCAATGGAATTCAACGGGTTGAATTCGCTGGGGTTGATAATGCCGATTTGCGGCACGTACAGTGCACCGGCAATACCTGCAATCAACGCCGAGACGATAAACACAAACAGCTTATAGTGTTCCACGCGGTAGCCGATAAATCGGGTGCGGCTTTCGGCGTCGCGAATGGAGATCAACACTCGGCCGGCTTTGCTGCGGGTAATGTATTGGCAAAGCAAATAGGCGAGGGCAAGAAAAATCAACGTCAGCACAAACAACACAATACGAGTGCTGTCCGCCTGCAAATCAAAGCCGAGAATATCTTTGAAATCGGTGAGTCCGTTGTTGCCGCCGAAACCCATATCGTTACGGAAAAACGCCAGCATCAACGCGTAGGTCAGCGCCTGGGTAATAATCGACAAATAAACGCCAGTGACGCGCGAGCGGAACGCCAGCCAGCCGAATAAAAACGCCAACAGTCCCGGCGCCAGAAATACCATCAGCACGGCAAAACCAAAATGATCGAAGCCGTACCAGTACCATGGTAATTCCTGCCAGTTCAGAAACACCATGAAATCCGGCAACACAGGATTACCGTACACACCGCGATCACCAATTTGACGCATCAGGTACATGCCCATGGCATAACCGCCCAGCGCAAAAAATGCCCCGTGGCCGAGACTTAATATTCCGCAATATCCCCAGACAAGATCCAGGGCGAGCGCCAGCATGGCGAAACACAGATATTTGCCGATCAAAGTGACTACATAAGTGGGTACGTGGAAAAAGGAATCCGGCGGCACCACCAGATTTAAGAACGGGACGCCAATTCCCAGAACCAGCATCACAAAGAACAGCCAACGCGATGCTTTATCGTTAGCGAGAAGTTGTTGAATAAGAGGTTTGCGGGTCATGGCGTTAATCCGTCACAAAGCGGCCTTTCAGGGCGAACAAACCACGCGGGCGCCACTGAATGAACAGAATGATAAAAACCAGCACAAATATTTTGCCCAGCACTGCGCCAGCATAAGGTTCTAGGAATTTGTTGACGATTCCCAAGCCCATAGCCGCGAAGAAGGTTCCGAGCAAATTGCCGACGCCGCCAAACACAACAACCATAAAGGAGTCGATAATAAATCCCTGTCCCATGTTCGGGCCGACGTTGGTGATCTGGCTCAAGGCCACACCGGCCATACCGGCGATCCCCGAACCCAAACCGAATGTGAGCGCATCGACCCACGAAGATTTAATACCCATGGAATTTGCCATGGCGCGATTCTGTGTCACCGCGCGCATCTGCAAACCGAGCAGGGTTTTACGCAGCAACAACGCTAACAGGCCAAGCACCATCAAGCTGAAGACGATAATGTAAATACGGTTGTAGGTCAGTGACAGAGCACCGTTGACTTGGTAGAAGCCACTCATCCAATCCGGCGTGATCACCGGCACGTTATTGGAGTTATAGGTTCGCACCAGCTGTTGTAAGAACAAACTAATACCAAATGTTGCCAGCAGTGTTTCCAAGGGCCGGCCATATAAATGGCGGATCACCGTGCGCTCAATTAATACGCCGACAGAACCCGAGACCAAAAACGCCATGGGAATGGCGATGATGACGGATGCTTCAATCCAGTTGGGAAATAATTGTTGCACGGCAAATGTGGTGTAGGCACCCAGCATGATCATTTCGCCATGCGCCATATTGATAACGCCCATCACACCAAAAGTGATGGCGAGGCCAATGGCCGCCAATAACAGCACTGAGCCCAAACTTATGCCAAAAAACAGGTTTTCGATAAACCGCATGACGTCCATACGGTGGCGGACTTTCTCCGCACCTTCAGCCGCCAGTTTGCCGATCTCCGCACTGCTGGCATTGGTGTAATTTCCGGCGCTGTCTTTTTCGCCGAGACGTTCAAGAATGGCTAGTGCGTCCGGCGCATAAGAGCGGGACAATATATTGATCGCTTCTTTTCGCAACTTGAGATCTCCGGACTCGATATCCACCATGGCCAGCGCCATGGCGATTTCATCTTTGATCGACGAAGACTCTTCTTTTTCGTAAGCGCCGGCGATTAATTCACGCAATTCAGGTTGCGGAGATTTGATCAGATCGCGCGCGGACTGGCGGCGGAGTTCAGGATTTTTTGCGCCCAACTGCAAAGACGCGATAAGCGTGCGCAATTTGCCGCGCACACTGTTGTTGATTCTGACCTTTTCCAGCGAACGCGCACCCACCACGGCCACAACCTCACCGGTCAGCACGTTACTGATTTCGATGCCCTCGCTGGTGCTTTTACCAGTGACCACCATCTGATCGGATTTCTGCAGATACAAATTGCCATCGATCAGCGCTTTTAACAGCACCAAGGTGCGGTCGTCATTAAGTGCCGCGAATTCATCAATAATTCGGTTTTTCTGCGCGTAATCGCTTTTTGCGAGAGATTGGCTGAGGCTTTCAAAGTCGTTCGCGCTTGCTTTGCCGAATAGCAAGCCCAAGACGATGAGAAAACCCAGTTTAATTAGAATTTTCATTTTTCTGCACCAAGTTTTCGTCCCGCGCAGCGGGGTAACAGGGCGGCTCCGTATGGACACCGCTCGAGTTTTATGCGGCTATTTCGCTTGGAAATCGCATCCTGCGGCGCCTAGGAATTCCTGATTTCCTTCAGGAAAAGTGTGAATGCTCTGTAAGTCCGCAACAGATTCTTCACTTATGTTGAGTACCACCTCCGTGTGGAAAAACTCCTGGGGAATTAACTCAGCTGATCAATAGTTTTGACCAGAGCATTTGCCCGTTTTGATGTTGAAGTTGCCGCAGCTGATTGGAGGAGTCCAGTCGGCTACCAGGCTGGCGGATTCCGGGAGAAAATCGGTCCATGCATCGCCAATTACACCGCCGGGTGTTTGCCAAACGATTTCAAATTGGCCGTCTTCCTGGATTTCGCCGATCAACACAGGTTTGGTCAGGTGGTGATTGGTATTCATCACCGCGATACCGCCAGTCAGGTTCGGTACAGTGATGCCATACATAGCAGAGCGCACAGCGTCCACATTCGTGGTGCCCGCTTTTTCAACCGCTTTCACCCACATTTTGAAACCTATATAAGTGGCTTCCATTGGGTCGTTGGTAGGGCGTTTGGTGTCTTTGATGAATTTATGCCACTGAGCAATAAAGGCATCATTTTCTTTCGCTTCGGCGCTCATGAAGTAGTTCCATGCAGCCAAGTGGCCAACCAGTGGTTTGGTGTCAAAACCAGACAGTTCTTCTTCACCTACGGAGAATGCCACTACCGGAATATCTTCCGCGGTAATACCAGCGTTGGCCAATTCTTTATAGAAAGGCACGTTGGCGTCGCCGTTAATGGTGGAGACGACTGCGGTCTTTTTGCCGGCGGAACCAAACTTCTTGATTTCCGCTACGCGGGTTTGCCAGTCGGCGTGACCAAAGGGAGTGTAGTTGATGGAAATATCTTCTTTCTTCACACCTTTGCTGATCAAATACTGCTCGAGAATTTTATTGGTGGTGCGCGGATAAACGTAGTCGGTACCTTCGAGTACCCAACGTTTCACACCTTCCGCATCCATCAAATAATCAACGGCGGGAATTGCTTGTTGGTTGGGCGCTGCACCCGTGTAGAAAACGTTTTTGGAGGATTCTTCACCCTCATATTGAACAGGATAAAACAGCAAGCCGTTTTCAGCTTCAATCACTGGCAATACGGATTTACGTGATACAGAAGTCCAGCAACCAAAAATAACGGAGACTTTATCCTTGGAAAGCAACTGCTTTGCTTTTTCCGCGAACAAAGGCCAGTTGGAAGCTGGGTCCACTACAACCGCTTCGAGTTTTTTGCCGAGCACACCGCCAGCTTTGTTTTGCTCGTCAATCATCATCAAGACGGTATCTTTTAGCGTGGTTTCACTGATGGCCATGGTGCCGGAGAGAGAGTGAAGCACACCTACCTTAATGGTCTCTGCAGCCTGAGCCAATACGGCGCCAGTCGCCAGGGCGGTCGCCCCGATTACCAAACTGGTTTTTTTCACCAGCTTTCTTACATTGGAACTCATAAAGGTCTCCTTTGACTTTTATTTAGCAAAGCGCTTTTTGCTTTCTGTGTATTAGTACACGGGGGGCGTTATTGAAAATGATCGTCTAGACATTTAAAGCTTAAGGTTAAAGCCTTAGCGAACATTACAAATAACGTGGGGCGTTTGCCCATCGGTCATACGCTAACTAACGTATTGCGATCTGGATAAACGGCGGGATAGCTTGAGCAGATTTGGTGCCAAAATGCGTCGAAGGGCTTCGCTCGCTTCTTGTATACAATCAACTTATTGTTATTCAATGAATTTTTCGCAATTCCTAATTTGCGTTCCGATATATAAAAAAAATTAGATTTTTTTCCGGTCTCCCATGGCGCAAATCAAGGCACCAATAAAGTGCTTTGCGTTCATTGTGGTGCAAGCACTCGTTTTTCCGAAATTTTTCCGCTCTTGCTTGCAGTGAATCAGTGCAATTCGGTTACTTGAGTCTTTTACTGGCGCTCTTTTTCGCTGATCACGCTTGCCTCAATTCATGGCGAAGGTATCAATGTGGTGCAGGATCGCTGCCATGGTGTTGCCGGCTGCAACTTGCTGAAAAGAGATAGGAAATGAAAAAAGCGCGGGGGGAAGATTGGATTGCGCGCCCGGTGTACAAGCCGGGGCGCGCGTGCAGGATTAGAAACCCATAGCAAATCCGGTCAGCACCAGTGCTACGCCGGCCACTCGCGCCACCAAGCCACGAGCCACATTATTGGCCTGTACGCCCACCAGCGTGGCGGCGGTCACGACAAGGCCGCTGCACAACACTAAGCCGATGATAAACGGAATAACGCTGCCGCTCGCAGGTAGCTCGGTACCGTGTACAAACCCATGAACAGCGGCTGTCGCTATAACGACTCCGGCGCGCAGCACCAGCGGCCCGCGCACTGCCGCTGCCAGCAGCGATCCCAGAACCACCAGAGACGCGACAATTCCAGCTTCAAAAGTGAATTGGGGAAATCCCATACCGGCAACAACAGCCACAGCCAGTACTGCACAAAATCCCGCAATAAATCCCGGTTTATAGCGTGTGCCACTTTGCGCGAGCCAAAATCCAGTCGCGAGCAAAGCCAGTAAATGGTCCAGCCCCGTCAGCGGATGGAGAAAGCCGTCCAGCCATTCATTGTGATGGTGACCCGAGTGTGCCAGCGCCGCAGCGGGAAACATGACGAGAGCAGATACAATAAATTTTTTCATTGGCGTTTCTCTCATTTATGTGTTGGTTTCGGCGTGAGCATGCCCTGGGTTTCGATAAACGCGACGATTTTCGCCACACCTGTGCCGTCTTTCAAATTGGAAAAAATAAATGGCTTATCGCCGCGCATTTTGCGCGCGTCTCTGTCCATCACTGAAAGATCCGCGCCGACATATGGGGCAATATCAATTTTGTTGATGATCAATAAATCGGATTTGGTAATGCCGGGGCCGCCTTTACGCGGGATTTTATCGCCAGCGGATACGTCGATCACATAGAGCGTAAGGTCGGATAATTCCGGGCTAAAAGTCGCGGCCAGATTATCGCCGCCGCTCTCAATCAAAATCACATCGAGATCGGGAAAACGGTTTTGCAGCTCCGCCACTGCGGAGAGATTCATGGAGGCGTCTTCGCGAATTGCTGTGTGGGGGCAGCCGCCGGTTTCCACGCCAATAATACGGTCCGGGTCCAGCGCCTCATGCCGCAATAAAAATTCCGCATCTTCGCGGGTGTAAATATCGTTGGTGATGGCGGCGATGTTGTATTTATCGCGCAGCTCACCGCACAGTGTCTTCATTAACGCCGTCTTGCCGGACCCGACAGGTCCACCAATGCCAAGGCGCAGTGCAGGTTTTTTCATGAATAGTTCTCTGTTTTTAATAATTGGTTTGCTTTTGTGTAACATCCCAGTCCCTGGGGTCAGGATCTAAACAACCTCGAATACTGCCGCTCATGTTTTGCGGATGCCATGACGACGCCCGGCAAACTCCATCCGATTTCCTCATCCGGCAGCTGCAGGGCTTTTTCTGCGATCGACGGAATGTCCTTCATTAACCTCACCAACAATTTCTGCGCGTGGGTTTGTCCGAGGGGGACTATTTTAGTGGCAGCGGCGATTTGGTTTTCCAGCCAGGCCCACATAAATCCCTGCACCGCATCTGCCGCAGGAATTGTCCAATGGTGGCACGCCAGCGCGAACTGGCTGGCAAAGCTCACTTCGGCACTAAAATTGTCCACACCTGGAATTTCCAGCGAGCGCATTAAGCGCTGCAAGGCCACGCCGAGCTGCGTGTCCTCCAACATCAATTCTTGCGTTTCGCGGCAGGCGAGTAAAAATTGGTTCCAATGATTCGCAGCCACCCAATCGTTATTGCTCAGCGCATTTAAGCAGCGCAATAGAACCGGTGCATCCAACTGGCCAAAACCAAACGCCATAACACCGCGCAACCAGTTTTCCATAGCGGCTTCATTGTTTAGCCAACCGCTGTCCACGGCATATTCCAATCCCTGCGAATAGGCATAAGCGCCAACCGGCAACGCCGGGCTAACTAAATGCATGAGGTGAAGCAGCGATGTATTCATTTAATGGTGATGATTGTGCAGCAATAACAGGCTGTGTTGATGCTGCCCGTGATACGCACCATTTTCCGGTTGAAATGGCTGCTCCTCGTGATGCACTTCCAGATCCAAACCGCGCACCATATCGTCCAACACGTGATCGCGTAGATAACGCAAAAATCCAGGGCCGATTTGCAAAGGCACGTGGCGATTGCCCAGGTGATAGGCGGCGCGCGTCAGCAATAATTGATTTTGACTGCGCACTTCGCTGACAGCTTCGGGCGCGGCGATCACTTTGATCAATTCACTGGATTTACATTGCAGAACATCGCCGTCCTGCAACACCGTGCCGCGCTCGATAAACCACCCCACATCTTTGCCGCACGCGGTTGTGGTTTTGTAGCGGCTTTTTTGTCGCTCATCGAAGGTCAGCACCACTTCCATAGAAGCGCTTGGCGATGGCTTTTTGGCAATTTCAAAAACTTCCAGCATTAGCAATTCCAATCAAAATAATTCGAATTCCGTAATCAAAATAAAAAGTAGCGCTGTGCCAAGGGCAATTCTTTGGCAGGCTCGCAGGTCAGAAGCACACCGTCTGCCCGCACTTCGTAGGTTTGCGCATCGACTTCCATCTGGGGTTGATAATCGTTGAGGATCATTTTGTCTTTGGTGGCGGTGCGGCATGCTTTTATGCCGACCAAACGCCGCTGCAATTCCAAACTCCCGGCGATGCCCGCTTCCAATGCCGCTTGACTGACAAAACTCACCGAAGTCGCATTGCACATGCGACCGTAAGCACCAAACATCGGCCGGTAATGCACAGGTTGCGGTGTGGGAATGGAGGCGTTGGGGTCGCCCATAGGTGCAGCAGCAATACCGCCACCTTTAATAATCAGCGATGGTTTAACGCCGAAAAACGCTGGTCGCCACAAAACCAAGTCCGCCAATTTGCCCACTTCAATCGAACCCACTTCGTGTGCAATACCGTGGGCGATGGCGGGGTTGATGGTGTATTTGGCGATATAGCGTTTAATGCGGAAATTATCGGCAGGACTGCCATCGCCACTTAACACACCGCGCTGCACTTTCATTTTGTGCGCGGTTTGCCACGTGCGGCAGATGACTTCGCCCACTCGCCCCATGGCTTGCGAGTCCGACGAAATCATCGAAAACGCGCCCAGGTCGTGCAAGATATC
>JBQGED010000307.1:0-2267 GCA_052039425.1 Sphingobacterium griseoflavum
CGGCAAAGTCCCTGGCGCCTGGGTCATCAGTGAAGACCGGCGGCAGGTTTGGTTTACGAATATAGAGCCGCAGACGGAATATCAAATCGACGTAAATCCCGGCTTGCGCGCCATGAATGGCAGCAGCTTGAGCGAAGCCAAATCCTCCACTATCATCACCCGCCCACTCGAACCTTCCGTTAATTTCGCGAGCAAAGGTGCGGTGCTGCCGCTGGGTTACAGCTCAGGGCTGCCAGTATTGACGGTGAATATTGCAGCGGTTGATGTGGATTTTTTCCGCATTGGTGATGCGAATCTGGCGGAATTTCTCAGCACTACCCGCGACTACGGGCGCTACGGTTGGCAGGCCAACCAGCTGAAACAATTCGGCGAACTGATTTACAGCGGCCGCTTCGATCTTGCACCGGAGCACAACACCCGCAGCAAACGCGATATTCCCATTCACAATCTCGACGCGCTGAAAAAACCCGGTTTGTATTTCGCAGTGATGCGCGCGGCGGGCGAATACGATCGCAAGCAGATCACTTGGTTTAGCGTCACCGATATAGGCGTGCATCTGCGCCAATACCGCAATCAATTGGACGTGCACACCAGTTCTCTCGCCACCGGCAAACCGCTGGGCAAAATTGCGCTGCAAATTCTGGATGAGAAGAGCAAGGCTCTCCAGGAAAACACCACCACAGCGGAAGGCGTTGCCAGTTTCGCGCAGGATCTCAAGCAGGCACGGGTGTTGGTCGCCCGCACTGACGATCAACTGACGCTTATCGATCTGCAACAACCGGCGCTGGATCTGTCGGAATTCGAATTGGGTAAACGCCCGCAACTGCCGGTGGAGTTGTTTATCTACTCGCCACGCAATCTCTATCGCCCCGGCGAAACCATGATCGTCAGTGGCCTGCTGCGCGACTTCGACGGTCGTCAAACTCAAGCGCCGGTGCTTACCGCGACTGTGCGCGCGCCGAACGGCTCGTCCGCAAAGGAATTTAAATGGTCCCCCGGCGAGGCGGGCTACTATCAGACCGAGTGGACCATCCCCACGGATGCACCTACAGGCCGTTGGCAGTTATCTGTCACCGGAGCACTGCAACAGCCGGTGGTCTATCCGTTTAATGTCGAGGAATTTCTGCCGGAGCGGATGAAGCTGACGCTGGCGGAAGGCGCGGAGCGCAGTGTGCGCAATTCCGCGTTGGAAAAAATCTCACTGCCGGTGCTGGCGGAATATCTTTACGGCGCACCCGCGGCCGGCAATCGGGTTAGCGCGTTTTATCAGGTGGAACATTGGCGCTCACCGGTGGAGGCGCTTAAGGATTACCAATTCGGCCATGTGCTGGATACCGCGTTTACCTCGCAGCAGGATCTGGCGGATATAACCCTGGATGACCAGGGCAAAGGCGAGTTACAGATTCCCTCCGCTTGGCGCGAAGTCCAGTCACCGCTGAAAGTGCAGATCACCACCAGCCTCTACGAATCCGGCGGCCGCGCGATTACCCGCTCGCACCCGGTGCTGGTGTGGCCGGCACAGGCGCTGATCGGCTTGCGCCCGCAATTCGGCAAAACCAATCCAACCGCCAACAGCGTCGCCACTTTTGATGTAGTGAAAGCCAATCTGAGCGGCGAGTTGCTCGCTGCGGCGAAACTGGAAGCCACATTGATCAGCGAGGACCGCCAGTATTTCTGGGAATACAACGACCACCAGGGCTGGCACTGGCAGTGGACGGAAAAAGAATTTCCGGTGGCGAGTGAGCAGTTGAGCTTGGCCCAAGGCAAAGCCGGTCAAATCAGCTTCCCCGTGGGCTGGGGCAACTACCGCATCGAAGTAAAAGATCTGGACAGCGGCCGGGTCAGCAGCCTACGCTTTTTTGCCGGCGAAGACTGGTACAGCGACTGGCAGAATGCGGAGAGCAGCGGTGCCGCGCGACCGGATCGGGTGAATCTCGCCCTGGACAAACCACGCTATAAAGCCGGCGAAACCGCGCAACTCAAAATTCTGCCACCGGCGGCGGGCGAGGCGCTGATTCTGGTGGAAAGCGACCGCCCCCTGTGGAGCAAACAATTGGCGTTACCGGCGGAAGGCACCAGCATCAGTATTCCTATCGCCAATGATTGGCAGAGTCACAACCTCTACGTCACCGCCCTGTTAGTGGAGCCGAGCGGCAAAACCCGGCAGATCACTCCCAAACGCAGTCTCGGCCTGCTGCACCTGCCGCTCGACCGGGAGGCTCGCCGCTTGGACGTGAGCTTTGATGTGGCAGATAAAACCCGTCCGT
>JBQGED010000308.1:0-3348 GCA_052039425.1 Sphingobacterium griseoflavum
TGCAGGCGAGCGCAAATTGACGTTGGCTATCAGGCGTGTATTCACCACTAATGACCCCGCTCAAGCAAATGACGAACTCTTTATAGTGTGCCAGCTTTTCCTTTCTTAGCTCTATTTCACGTTCACGCATTTTTGTGAACAAATAGCTTGCTCCTGCTAAGAGGATAGCTCCGGCAGCTGTAATGATTGCAGTTATTAGCTCGGTTTCCATGAGGTATTCCTAATTTACAGATAAAATCTGCGCAATGTTCCTTAACGTAATCCCTAGAAACTCGCTTAGCGCATGGTTAAATGAATATAAATCAAGTTCCTGATGTTGCAAGTTGCAAGATGATATTTGTGGGTGCCTCTTTAGAGAGCCTAGCGTGTGGTTAGAGTCTGCAGGCAATGGATTCCCGCTTTCGCGAGAATGACGATAAAGGTTTGGCAGGTTGCAGCCAATGGATTCCCGCTTCGCGAGAATGACGATAAAAAGGTTTGGAGGTAGGTCGCAGACGTTAGTACGCGCGGGAATGATTCTGAGGTGGGCGAGGGATTAGGTGGTAAGGCGCTACAGCTTCCCTGTCATCCTCGCGAAGCGGGGATCCATGTGCGAGGGATGCCGACGTGGCCCTCCGCAACGGGTTGACGACCCTACCAATAGCTTGTCGTTCCGGCGCTTTCCCTCCCTCAAAAGCGTAACCAGCCCCAGCTCCCCAAACTCTAACCCTGGCAGTCCAGCCCCTTTTCTGGGAGAATGCGCGCCGACTTTCGTTGAGCAGTTTTTGTCCAACTGCCGCTATGCACCGCGACCCCGCTTTTATGATCAAACAAGCCGAACACCTGTTTTCCCGCCCCAAGTATTGGGCTGCCTGCTTCGAACCGGCGCCTTTTCTGCCTATGTCCCGGGCGGAGATGGACCAGCTGGGCTGGGATTCCTGCGACATTATCATCATCAGTGGCGATGCCTATGTGGACCATCCGAGCTTCGGCACGGCGGTGATCGGGCGCTTGCTGGAGAGCCAGGGGTTTCGCGTGGGAGTGATTGCCCAGCCGGACTGGCGTTCGGCGGAGCCGTTTAAGGCGCTCGGCAAGCCCAATCTGTTCTTCGGCGTGTCCGCCGGCAATATGGATTCCATGATCAACCGCTACACGGCGGATCTGCGCCTGCGCTCCGATGACGCCTACACCCCTAATAATGAAGGTGGCAAGCGGCCGGACCGGTCGGTGATTGTGTACAGCCAGCGCTGCCGCGAGGCCTATTACGATGTGCCCATCGTGATTGGCGGCATTGAGGCGAGTTTGCGCCGCATTGCGCAGTACGATTATTGGAGCGATCAGGTACGCAAATCCGTGCTGATCGATTCTGCTGCGGATATTTTGCTGTACGGCAATGCCGAGCGTGCGGTGGTGGATGTGGCCCACAGTTTTGCTGCCGGAAAAACCATAGAGGAAATGCAATATATTCGCGGTACTGCTGTGGTGCGCGACGCGGTGCCGGACGGTTGGGATGTGATCGACTCATCTCGCGTGGATTGGCCGAAAAATATCGATGCCATTCCCAATCCCTACGAGTGGAAAGATCAAACCACGCAATCGTGCAAAACCGACGATCAAGCCGATCCCAATGCCGAGCAGCCGGTGCGCATTATTCCCATGCCGCTGCATCGCCAATTTGATTTGAACGATAGTAAAACCTGCATTCGTTTGCCGTCCTATGACAAGGTGCGCAACGATCGTGTGCTGTATTCTCACGCATCGCGGGTTTTGCATTTGGAATCCAATCCGCACAACGCCCGCGCGCTGGTGCAAAAACACGGCACCAAAGAAGTGTGGATCAACCCGCCGCCGATTCCGTTGGAAACGGATGAAATGGACGGCGTATTCGGTCTGCCTTACGCGCGCGTGCCGCACCCAAGTTACGGCAAAGCGACCATTCCCGCGTACGACATGATTAAAACCTCCGTGAATATCATGCGCGGCTGTTTTGGCGGCTGTACCTTCTGTTCCATCACCGAGCACGAAGGTCGAATAATACAGAGCCGTTCGGAAGAATCCATCCTCAAGGAAATTGAAGAGATTCGCGATAAAGTGCCCGGATTTACCGGCACCATTTCCGACTTGGGTGGGCCGACCGCGAACATGTATAAGCTCACCTGCAAAGACCCGAATATTCTAGCGAATTGCCGCCGGCTGTCTTGCGTATTTCCGAGCATTTGCAAAAACCTGATTACCGATCACTCGCCCACGACGCAGCTGTATCGCAAAGCCCGCGCAATTCCCGGCGTAAAACGCATCGCCATTGCATCCGGGTTGCGTTACGACCTGGCGGTGGAAGATCCGGAATACGTGAAGGAATTGGTGACGCACCACGTGGGCGGATACTTAAAAATCGCCCCGGAACACACCGAAGACGGTCCGCTCAATAAAATGATGAAGCCGGGTATTGGCACCTATGAACGCTTTAAGGAAATGTTCGAAAAATTCTCCAAAGAGGCGGGCAAAAAACAATATTTGATTCCCTATTTCATCGCCGCACACCCCGGCTGTGAAGACGAGGATATGATCAATCTCGCGTTCTGGTTGAAGAAAAATAATTACCGCCTGGATCAGGTGCAAACCTTTTATCCGTCCCCCATGGCCATGGCTACCGCCATGTACTATTCGGAAAAAGATCCGCTGCACAAAGTCAGCTATAAAAGCCGAGGCGTGCGCACCCCGCGCACCATTGACCAACGACGCTTCCAAAAAGCGTTGTTGCGTTTTCACGATGAAAAAAATTGGCCGATGCTGCGCGAACAATTCCGCAAAATGGGTCGCGCCGATTTGATCGGCGATGGCCCTAAAGCGCTGATCCCAGATGAAGCCCCGCGCTTCAAACGCGTCGCGCCGAATAATCAGGCCAAGCTGCGTAATAAACTCAATGCCGCCGCTCGCGGCCCGAAAGGGAAGGGTCGCGGGCGTCGCTGAGGGTTGTTGTTACAGGAGAAAATTTGTTAATGGCGGACGTTATTTTAAAAACCCCGCAAGAACTGGACTTGATGCGTGAATCCGGCCGTTTGCTGGCTTCGGTATTTGCGTATCTGGACCAGCACATCAAGGCCGGTATATCCACCATGGATATCAATAATCTGGCCGAAGATTTTATTGTGAATCAATTGCACGCTCGCCCGGCGAGTAAAGGCCAGTACGGCTTTGAATACGTGCTCAACACCTCGCCGAATAATGTGGTCTGTCACGGCGTGCCTTCCGTCACGCAGATGTTGGAATCCGGCGACATTATCAATGTGGATATCACCCTGGAAAAAAACGGTTTTATTGCCGATTCCAGCAAGATGTACATGATCGGCGACGTCGGCCCGCATGCGC
>JBQGED010000309.1:0-4751 GCA_052039425.1 Sphingobacterium griseoflavum
TGAGATAGAGGGTATTGCCGATTTTGCGGCTGTCGATCAGGCTGCCGTCCAGCTCGATCTCCCAGTCCTGCTCTGGCTCAGCGGGGGTGGACACGTCCACCAATTGGATGCGCACCTTGCTGTTCAGCGGACCCGGTCGCGCGATAAGCGCATCGGTGGTTACGGCTGGAAAGGCAACATCAAGCATCGCGATGGGGAAGCCGGGCAGTACTGGATAAACATTGCCCCATTGATTGCGGATCGCCGCCACATGGCTGGTGGCTTCGTCCTGCTGCACCAGATAAAGGGACGCCACATCTCCCCATTCTTTATCGAAGGAAAACGCGCCGACGATCTCCGCATTGGGCGCCGCCGGATCGGTGGCGACGATTTGGAAGCCGGGGGACTGGGTTTGCCCGTTGAACTGGTATTGCGGATAGGTGGCCACGAACCAATGACTGCCGTCGTATTTGGCGTAGTCGGCCTCGTCCACACCCTGTACATGCACGTTGGTGTCGGAAAAGCCGCCACTTCCGCCGCTGGAATCGTTGGCGAGCGGCGGTGCGGCGCCAACGCCGCCATTTCCGCCTGGATAGTTGTAATTGCGCGCTGCCAGTTGCAGGCGAATGCCGTTTTTCAGGTATTGCCCCAATTTGGTTTCGTCCACGCTGGTCAGAGCGGAGGTGCTTTGGGGGGAGGGCTGAAGCTGGCTGTAATCAATCGCTTGTTGTTCAGTTCCGGTCTGGCCCTTGTCGCCACCACAAGCGACCAGGAGGACGCTGCTGATGGCGAGGCTGAGTGCTGCGCGCATGATGAATCCCTCATGTTCATGTTATTGGTTTAACGCGGCATGTCTGTGCAGCTGCGTATCAATGATGGGTTTTTAGACTGCGAGAACGGCGCAAACCCGGCGATACATCGCCCTGCACCTTATCCCATATGTGCGGGCGAAAATGGGTCATCTCTCACAGCTATGCTAAGTGAGTACACACGATGCTAAGTGAGTACACACGATGCTAAGTGAGTGCACACGATGCTAAGTGAGTGCGCATCAACGCTAAGTCTTGCTAGCGGCGGAAAATGTGAGGAAGTGTAAAGCTGTGCGGTAGTTGCGATCAGCGGCTTTTAAGCAGGTTGCGAGCCTTGAAAAACCGCGCATTCGCTGAGTTTGTTTGCAGGCAAACCTGGAGCTGGAGCCCCGGAAGGAGCAGCACGCTGTCTCCTTGCGCTATCGGCAAGGCAGATTGCGCACCGGTTTGCAGGGTGGCGCTGCCGTGGTAGCAGAAGAGGATTTCCGGGGCTTCCACCTGCCAGCTGACCAGGGTTCCTTCGGTACCGGTAATTTCCGCCAGTTCAAATTCGTCGAATGGCGTCACATAACGAATTTCGCTATTGGCGAGGGTTTGCGGCGCGATGATGAAATCTTCCACGCGGCTGGGAGCAATCCAACAGGTGCGCAGTAATTCTTCCACGTCGATATGTTTGGGCGTCAAACCGGCGCGCAGCACATTGTCCGAATTTGCCATCAGCTCGACGTTCTGCCCTTCCAAATAGGCGTGTAGAAGCCCGGCGGGCTGATACACCGCCATGCCCGGTTCGAGCTTCAACAGATTGAGGAAAAACAGCGTGAGTATGCCGTTTTCCACTTGGGGATTTTTTTCCAGCCAGCGCTGAATCCAGAACTCCGGGGTATATTTGGCAAAACCTCCAATGTGGTTAAGAAGACTTTGCGCCAGCGCGTGCTGCATGGTCTGCGTGTCTGCGGAGGTGAAATCCAGCGCGCAAGAAAAGGCGGCGACGAGACCATCCTGCTGAAGGATGGTGCGCAAGCCGTCAAGGCACGGATGGTTGGCGAGCAGCTCTGCAATGGCCGGCATGTTGCGGAAACCGTGCAGCAGCCAGAATTCGCTGAGCGCGACCATTAATTCCGGTTTATCGCTGGCGTCTTTGTAATTGCGTTTTTTGGCATCGAGGGCGATGCCCAGGGCATCTTCGCGGGCGAATCCCTCGCGCGCTTGCTGTTTATTGGGATGAGCTTGAATCGACAGCATGTCCTGCACGTCGAGGATCTTGAGCAGGAATTGCAGTGGTGCTGCGCCGTGCGCTGCAAGCAGTTCGTCCAGGGGAGTCTTGTCGTCGAGGCTGACAGCGCGGGCGTTGGGATGGGTGCCCAGCCAGTATTCCGCCTGCGGCAGTTCGCGCTCATTGCGGTAACCCAGCAGCTGGGGCAAAAACGTTTTGCCACCCCATTGATAGGCCTGCACTTGCCCCTGAATCCTGATCGCCTGAACGTCTGACATAACCTGTGCCCGGTGAAAAAATGGCCGCATCATAACCTACGCGGAAGTCTCGCCCCAACCGCAAGCAAATTTGATGCAGAACAAATTCCGGGAAGCGACGGTTGATATGGGTCAAGTCGTCTGAGGCAATGCAGCCTAGACTGACACTGTGTTGGGTAGAAGTGTTGTGAGGTGGTTTATGTATATGGACGATGTGGTGCTGGCGAGCCTGATTACGGTTGGGGTGACATTCGCAATCCTGGGATATCTGGGATATTACGGTTATCGCCATCTGCGCCAGGAGGAGGAAAAGGTGGCGCTGGTCAAGGCAGAAGCCAAACGCCCCGACAAGCCGAGCGCTTAATACTCCGTATATTTGCGCGAGCTGCCGCGCACTTTTTCCACCGGATATTTTTCTTCATTTTTTCGCGCCTTGCTGGCGACTGCCTGGGGAATATCGATATTGAGGCGGTCGGACAAGCGGATCAGATACAACTGCACATCGGCGATTTCATCCGCCACCGCCGCCAGCCGCTCCGGCTCGAGGGCGGCGGATTCAGCTTCCCCCAACCACTGGAAATGCTCCATCAACTCCGCGGCCTCCACGGCGATCGCCATGGCGAGATTTTTCGGTGAGTGGAATTGGGTCCAGTCGCGCTTTTCGGCGAAGTCCCGCAAATAATCCCGCATCGCAATAAAGTCATTCATTTCGCCTTCTCACTGCATTCCGGATCGTCCAAAGTGCCGTAGGAGCCATAGGCGATGGGGGTGTCGGTGTAGCGCTGGGCTAGGTTCATGATTTCCGCCGCTTTGTCGCTGTTCAGGCATTTGTGCGCGGCGATGGTGAGCACCGGCTGCTGATGTTTGGCGAGCAATCGCTCCAGTTCGGTGAGATTTTTGACTTTGGCGCCGTTGACGGTAATGCCGCGCGGGTTGACCACTATGTTGAATAGGGGCTTTTGCACGATCTTGCCGGGGATGCCGCTAGGGGTGACGCTGGCATCGCTGCGCAGATGAATGGTTTGTGGCATGGGTTCCGGTACTGGCTTTTTACTGGCGCAGCCCCCAAAAAGGGCGCTGGCCAGTAGAACCGCAAGAGAAAATCGCACGACGTGCAAAGGCATAGCAGCTTCCTATTGAGTCCGTTGGGATGGGGAGGAAGCGGCGGCTGCCTAGCTTCGCTCCCGCTCTATGGCGCGATACGCGATATCCGTGCGCATATAGACATCCTGCCATTGGATGGTTCGCGCCAAAACATAGGCGTTGCGCTGGGCATCGGTCACGCTGTTGCCCAAGGCGGTAGCGCAGAGCACCCGGCCGCCGTTGGTCACCACCTGATCGCCCTGTAAGCGTGTGCCCGCGTGAAACACCTTGCCTTCCAGTTTAGCGGCTGCGTCGAGTCCACTGATGGGGAGGCCCTTGGCGTAGTCGTTCGGATAACCACCCGCTGCCAGCACCACACCCACGGCGGGGCGCGGATCCCATTCGGTTTTGCAGCGGTCAAGAGTGCCGTCGAGAGCAGCTGAGCACAGCGTTGGCAGGTCACTCAGCAGGCGCAACATGATCGGCTGGGTTTCCGGGTCGCCAAAGCGACAGTTGTATTCGATCACCTTGGGATTGCCTTCGGCGTCGATCATCAATCCGGCGTAGAGAAAGCCGACATAGGCATTGCCTTCTTCAGCCATGCCGCGGATGGTCGGCATGATGACTTCGTCCATCACGCGCTGATGCACGGTGTCGGTGACGACCGGAGCGGGCGAGTAGGCGCCCATGCCGCCGGTATTGGGACCGGTATCGCCGTCGCCGACGCGCTTGTGGTCCTGGCTTGTGGCCATGGGCAGCGCGAACTTGCCATCGGCGATCACGATAAAGCTGGCTTCCTCACCGGTGAGGAACTCTTCGATCACCACCCGGCAGCCGGCGTCGCCAAAGGCATTGCCGGACAACATATCGCGCACGGCTTCCTCAGCTTGTTCTAAGGTGTCTGCCACGATCACGCCTTTACCGGCAGCCAAGCCGTCGGCTTTCACCACAATGGGTGCGCCGTGCTTGCGCAAATACGCCAGCGCCGGCTCGACTTCGGTGAAGCTTTGGTAGTCGGCGGTGGGAATCTTATGGCGGGCGAGAAAATCTTTGGTGAAGGCTTTGGAGCCTTCCAACTGCGCGGCACCCTTGGTGGGGCCGAAGCAGGGCAGGCCGCGCTTCTGGAAGTAATCGACCACACCCGCCACCAGCGGCGCTTCCGGGCCGACGATGGTGAGTGCGACATCGTTGTTGGCAGCAAAGTCGGCCAGGGCAGGAAAATCCAGCACGTCGATACTGACGTTTTGGAGCTTCGTGTCCGTCGCGGTACCGGCGTTGCCGGGTGCGACAAACACGGTACCGATATCCGGGTTCTGCGCCGCTTTCCAGGCCAGGGCGTGCTCGCGCCCGCCGCTACCGATGATCAGGATATTCATAAGGGTCTCCAGGATCAGTGGCGGAAATGCCGCA
>JBQGED010000310.1:0-34230 GCA_052039425.1 Sphingobacterium griseoflavum
CAAATATCTTAAATGGCCCCCAATCGGCCCTGTGTGCCTGAGTTGTCCTTACCTTGTCGACATCGAAAATCTGCGAATGATATATCCTGAACGATATAAAGACGTTGCAATACTGGTCGAAAAATTTCAAGTAAAGCAATATTTGGAAGAAGTTGGAAAATTACAACAGAAATTCAATATTGAAAAATTCGAGACTCAATTATTTGAGCTGGAAAATAAGCAACTCGATCAGAGAGAAGCCTTTGATTCGAAATTTGGCTATTAAGTTATGCATCTGTCCCGGCTTCGACAGGAGCCGGGAAATCTAATGACATACCAAATCTGTTTTCATAGATGTCATAAGCAATACGTCTCCAGTCTCAATTCACGTAGGCATAGGTACTAATAAACCAGGTAATCACAACCGCCCAATCGCCCCACCTTGGACATCCTCCTCATTAGCTTTTAGAATCGCGACACCCAGGACATCACCACTACAAGGACCCGTATCATGTCACTCGCCATAGTCCACACCCGCGCCCAATTGGGTATTGACGCTCCCCAGGTTACTGTCGAAGTTCACCTTTCCAACGGCTTGCCCGGTTTTGCCATTGTCGGTTTGCCGGAGACGGCGGTAAAAGAGAGCAAAGACCGGGTGCGCAGTGCGATTCTCAATAGCCATTTCGAATTTCCCGTTAAACGCATTACCGTCAATTTGGCGCCGGCGGATTTACCGAAAGAAGGCGGGCGCTATGATCTGGCTATTGCCATTGGCATTCTGGCGGCGTCCGAGCAGGTGCCGGCGGAGCCATTGCCGGATTATGAATTTATTGGCGAGCTGGCGTTGTCCGGCGATATTCGCCCGGTGCGCGGCTGTCTGCCGGCAGTGTTGGCGAGCGGCAGAGCCAACAGAACTTGCGTGGTGCCGGTGGATAATGCGGCGGAGGCGAGCTTGTGCCGCGACGCCCCTCACCTGCTGGCCAACCATTTATTAGCGGTGTGCGCGCATTTGCACCAGAGGGAGAGCCTGCCCACTACCCAACCGGTACAGGCGGGGCAATACGCGCACGGCCAGGATCTCGCCGATGTAAAAGGCCAGGCCCAGGCCCGCAGAGCGTTGGAAGTGGCTGCAGCAGGCGGACATAACCTTCTGTTATTCGGGCCTCCCGGTGCGGGCAAGTCCATGCTCGCCAGCCGTCTGCCCGGTATACTGCCGCCGCTCGCGGAGCAGGAGGCACTGGAGGTGGCGGCGATCGGTTCTATCGCCGGCAGCAATGTAATTCAGAGCTGGTGCACCCGCCCTTTCCGCAGCCCGCACCACACTTCCTCCGCCATCGCCCTGGTCGGCGGTGGTACGCATCCGAAGCCCGGTGAAATCACCCTAGCCCACAAGGGGGTGTTGTTCCTCGATGAGCTGCCGGAATTTCCCCGCAGTGTGTTGGAAGTGATGCGTGAACCTCTGGAAAGTGGCTGTATCCATATCTCCCGCGCCAACGCCCAGGTAAGTTATCCCGCGCAATTCCAGCTGATCGCCGCGATGAATCCGTGTCCCTGCGGCTTTCTCGGCGACAAGAACGGCAAATGCACCTGCACGCCGACCCAGATCAAACGCTACCGAGGTAAGGTTTCCGGCCCGCTGCTCGACCGCATCGATATGCATATCCAAGTCAATGCGCTACCGATAGCCGATCTGCAGGACGCGCCCCAAGGCGAAGGCAGCGCCGCCGTGCGGGAGCGGGTGCTCGCCGCCCATGGGCGCCAATTGCAGCGCCAGGGCAAAGTCAACGCCCATCTGCGCGGACGCGAGCTGCATCGCCACTGCGCCCTCGACAATCCGTCGCAAAAACTGCTGGCGGTGGCCATGGATCGATTGCGTCTTTCGGCGCGGGCCTACGACCGGATTTTGCGGGTGGCGCGCACCCTGGCGGACCTGCAAGCGGAAGAGCATGTCAAAACGCCGCATATCAGCGAAGCGCTCGCTTATCGCATGCTCGACCGCGCGGTGAGCTGAGCGATAAAAGGCAGAAAGTGCACAAACAAGCCGACGCAATCCGTTCCGGTGATATAAGCTTTGCTACACATTTCACAAAACGACCCCAAAGGGAGATCCCCCGATGCCCTACCAACTGCCCTGCTGTCGCCTAAGTGACGGAGAGCTGCTATCCGACTACTTCCGCCCGGTGCGCATTATCTGCATCGGTCGCAATTACGCCGACCATGCACGGGAAATGGGCCACGATCCGGCGCGGGAGCCACCGTTTTTCTTCTTTAAACCCATTACGGCACTGGCCCGGAACCGGGAGTTTGTTATGCCCAGCTACTCCAACGAAGTGCACCACGAGTTGGAGCTGGTCATCGCACTGGACCAAGGTGGGCGCAACCTCTCGCTGCAGCAAGCCAAAAACTGCGTCGGCGGTTTTGGTCTGGGCCTGGATATGACCTGCCGCGACATCCAGCGGCAGGCCAAACAGGCCGGGCGTCCATGGGAGCTGGCCAAAGGTTTTGACGGCTCAGCTCCATGTACCGCTATTGCGCAGGGCAGCTTTGACGATTTGGAACAGCTCGGCACCATGACCCTCACCCGCAACGGCAAGGTCGTGCAACAGGGCCACTGGCGCCACATGATCTGGTCGATTCCCGAGCTGCTGCAGCACATCTCCCGCCACGTCGCCCTGCAGCCCGGCGACCTGATTTTTACCGGCACACCGGCAGGTGTCGGACCCGTTGAGCTGGGCGACCGTCTAGAAGCCCGCATGGAAGGCTTCCCTAAATCCCTGCTGTTGCACATCACAAAGGAAGACATCTGATTTTGCGCCTGCCGCCGGGGAGCACGTACAATCCCCGGCCCTGGTTGTTTTTGCTGTGCCGCCCCTGTGAACAAACTCAATCCCCGTCAAGCTGAAGCCGCCCGTTATGTCGACGGCCCCTGCCTGGTGCTGGCCGGGGCCGGCAGCGGCAAAACCAGTGTGATCACGCGCAAAATCGCTTATTTAGTGGAGACCTGTGGCTATCCAGCGCGCCACGTCGCGGCGGTGACCTTCACCAACAAAGCGGCGCGGGAGATGAAGGAGCGGGTCGGCAAGCTGATCAAAGGCAAAGACGCCCACGGCCTGACGGTGAGTACCTTTCACAATCTCGGGCTAAATATCATCCGCCGCGAGCACAAAACCCTCGGCCTTAAAGCCGGATTTTCCATTTTCGACGCCGAGGACGCCCGCGCTCTGCTGAAGGATTTAATGCTGCGCGATGGCGATACCAGCACAGATCTGCTCGACTCCCTCCAGCACCAGATTTCCAACTGGAAAAGCGCGCAAATTTCCCCGCAACACGCGTTAAGCAAAGCCAACAGCGACGGCGAGCAAATGTGGGCACTGTTGTACGAGCGTTACAACCAGGCGTTGCACGCCTATAACGCGGTGGATTTTGACGACCTCATTCGCTTGCCGACGGAATTATTTACGGAAAAGCCGGATGTGCTGGAACGCTGGCAAAACCGCATTCGTTATTTATTGGTAGACGAATATCAGGACACCAATACCAGCCAGTATTTATTGGTGAAACAATTAATCGGCCAGCGCGGCGCGCTGACGGTGGTGGGCGACGATGATCAAAGTATTTACGCCTGGCGCGGCGCACGACCGGAAAATCTCAGTCTGCTGAAGCAGGATTTTCCCAATCTGCACGTAGTGAAACTGGAGCAGAATTACCGCTCCACCGCGCGCATTCTAAAAGTCGCCAACACGGTGATTGCCAATAATCCCCACGAATTTAATAAAAATTTGTGGAGCGATTTGGGCATCGGCGAGCCGCTGCGCATTATCCGCTGCCCCACGGAAGATGCCGAAGCGGAAAGAGTGGCGACGGAAATTCTCAACCAGCGCCTGCGCCGCCAGTGCCAATTTCGCGACTTCGCGATTTTGTACCGCGGCAATCACCAGTCGCGCCTGCTGGAAATGAAGCTGCAGCACTATCAAATTCCCTACAACATCAGCGGCGGCACCAGTTTTTTCGCTCGCGGCGAAATTAAGGACGTAATGGCGTACCTGCGCCTGCTGGTGAATCCGGATGACGACAACGCGTTTCTGCGTGTAATCAACACGCCGCGCCGCGCCATCGGCACTAGCACCCTGGAAAATCTGGGGCGCTACGCCAACGAGCGGGAAATCAGCCTGCTCGCCGCCTGCCAGGAAATCGGCCTGCAAGCGGTATTGCCGGAAAAAGGCCTGGAGCGAGTGCGCGAATTTTGCGCCTGGCTGGAGCGCGTGCGCTACAACTGTCACACCAACGACCCGGTCGCGGCCATTCGCGAAATGATTGAGGATATCGATTACGAAGGCTGGCTGCACCAGAACGCCAGTGCTCCCAAAGTAGCGGAAAGACGTATGGAAAATGTCTGGTATCTGATCGAATCCATCGCCAAAACCCTGGCGCGCAACGAAGACGAAAATAAAGATAACGAGGAAAACCTCAACAGCGCCATCGCCAAAATGATGCTGATGGATTTATTGGACCGTCAACAGGAAGAAGATGAAAGCGACCGCGTGCAAATGATGACGCTACACGCCTCCAAGGGCCTGGAATTTCCCCACGTATTTATCGTCGGCATGGAAGAGGATTTATTGCCTCACCGCACCAGCATTGAAGAAGACAATATCGAAGAAGAGCGGCGTTTGATGTATGTCGGCATCACCCGCGCCCAGCGCACCCTAACCCTCACCCTCGCCGGCAGCCGCAAACAATTCGGCGAAAAAATGGAAACCACTCCCAGCCGTTTTTTGGAAGAAATTCCGGAAGAGGATGTGGTGCTGGAGGGGTTTGGCAAAGCCACTAAAGAACAGGTGGAACAAAAGGGGCGGGAGACAATCAGCAATATTTTGAATATGTTTGACTAGCAGTCACAGGCAGCTTCCAACGCTGTGCTTCATTCTGTTCCAACACTTGTTTAAGTTTATAGAAATACCGACCAGATCAAGCTATTTGGTACTGCGTCGCAGTATGCTCCCTCCACACTTTCATTTCCCGTTACATTTCCGACTCATCGGGAATTCCATCATGGAGGAAACACCTAATGAAAATGCTGACACCCCTTGTGGCGCTATCTATGCTGCTCACCGCCTGCGGAGCGGATGAAAAGTCGCCCGTCGACCCAGGTCTTAATTACACAAACTTTCAATCCACTCTCGCCCGCGACACATCTCCTGATATCGATAACACGCAGTTTGAACAGCTGGTGCAAGACAATAACCAGTTTGCTCTGGACCTGTTTCATCAACTGCGCATCGGCACACAAGATGTTGTGACCTCACCGCTCAGTATCAGCACTTCACTCGCCATGACCTACGCCGGCGCGGGTGGTGCAACCAAGCAGCAAATGGCACAAGCTTTAAGGTTCAATCCAAACGATACGCTTTTGCACGCGGGGTTTAACCGTTTGCTCGCAGAAATCGACACACTCAACCTACCTGCCACCGACGAATCAGAAGCGGTCAATATAAAAATCGTTAACGCTATTTGGCCAATCTTGGGCGCTGCACCGGCACAAGACTTTTTGGATACACTGGCGGTCAATTATGGCGATGGTGTCTATGCTCTCGATTACCGCAATGAGCCGGACGCATCGCGTAGAGTAATTAATGACACAGTTGCGGAATGGACTGAGGGTCTAATTACCGGCTTGCTGCCCGAACGAACTATTACTCCTCTCACGGAAGTGGTTTTAACCAATACCATTTATCTCAAGGCGCCGTGGGAATCTCCGTTTTTGCCACGTCAGACACGGAGCGCGAATTTTACCAACCTTGATGGAAGTATCAGTTCAGTTGCCACTATGACAACTCAAGCAACAGCCTACTATGCGACGCAGGACAATGCTGAAATTCTGATTTTGCCCTTCGTCGGGGGCAAGCTGGAAATGGCATTTATCGTTCCCACCGCCGGCCATTACAGCGCTTATCTGGACGACCTTACCGATATGGAAATAGTGCAGACACAGCTCAACGCTGCGCGGCGTATCTCAGCGGAGGTTCAATTGCCAAAATTCAAGCAGCAATTCGAAGACTCTCTGGTTGAGCCGTTAGAGAGTCTGGGAATGGTCGATGCGTTCAGAGACGGGGCCGATTTTGTCGCCATGGGGTTACATCCTGACCTGCGACTCACCGCCATACAGCACAAAGCCGTCGTAGAAATCGATGAAGGCGGAGTAATCGCTGCAGCCTCGACCGCGGTGGTAGGCGGCCCGACATCTGCGCCGCGACCGGTCCACGTCAACCGGCCATTTATTTATCTCCTTAGGGACAGAAGCACTGGTGCAATATTATTTTTGGGCACCATTACTCATCTTGAATGACCATTCAAGGTGCCCTAACAGGCACCCTGCTCTGCTCCATCCAAACCCGTAGATGCTCGCGAATTTTGTCGCCAATAAAGATCTGCGGTTCGGAGCGCTCTTCCTCCGGAAAATCTTTTTCTTCCCATTCGCCGATTAAATTCTTTGCCTTATCGAAGGCGGCGATAAAATCCGCGCTCTGTGCCAGTGATTCTTTGAAATAGGCGCGGGCGAAATAGGTCATGTCGTTGCGGTCGTCGCAGCCAAAGGAGCGGCGGTCATCGCGGGCCGCTGTGATGACCAGGGTGTTTTCATTTTGCAGACCGGGGATAAAACCACCGGCATAGCACGCGGAGATAATCACCACACGCCAGCTCACGCCGGATTTATCCAGAATAGTGCTCAGATCATCCTTGCCGATGGCGGGCAGCTCCAAGCCAGGCATGGCAATATGAAATTGATGATCTTCCGTGCCGTGACTGGTGAGATACAACAGCAGAACATCCTGGGATTTATCCATTTTATTAACGAGAGCATCGACAGCACGGGCGAGGCTGGTGCGCGTAGCAAGCGGATGGGTTTGCGCCGTTTCGCGGTTGTTGACCAACAGAATCTGACGCTGCGCAATATCGAGAGACTGAGTCAGCTGTTCACTGACATAACGCAATTCGCGCAAGAATATTTCCTGCTCGCCGTCACCCGCTACGCCGAGAAAATAAAAATCAATTTTCTCCGGCGTTTGCTCCGCAATATTTGCGGTAGCGGCATCCAGCAATGCCGGCTGGGTATACAACAGCTCTTCTACCTGTGGTTTGGGAGTGGCCAGGATTTCCGCCACTCCTTCATATTCACCATGAACCCAATTGCCTTTCAGCACATGGGATTCGTCGCTATCCGGTGCCTGGATGCGAAGCTCTCCAGAGCCATGGTAGAGGCCATTTTCGAACGCGCCGGTATAAACCACTCCCTGAGGATCGGTGAGTGTCCCTTGGCCGTGATAAATCCAGTCGCGAATCTCGCCTTCGTACACCAAGCCCTCGGCCAGTTCGATACGTCCTTTACCAGTAAAATTGCTGGAGACAAAATCACCGCTGTAGCGGTCACCATTAGCGGAAGTATAAGTGCCTTTGCCGTTATATAAGCCGTCGGCAAATGTACCTTCATACATATCACCGCTCTTTTCCCGGAAAATTCCCGCCGCCATCTGATCGTCGGCGAATTCGCCCTCAAACGTATCGCCATTAGGCCACTGCATCCGCCCTTTGCCGTGCATACGATTGTTGCGAAATTCCCCGGAATAACTCATGCCGTTGTGATAGGTCAAAGTGCCTTCGCCGTGGAACATGCCACTGGCGAATTCACCTTTATAGGTGGCGTTAAGATCGCGCCACTCGCCTTTGCCGTGAATCAGTCCGCGCTGAAATTCGCCGACAAAATGCGAGCCGTCCGCACCGATCAGCTCTCCAGGCCCTTCGAGAAAACCGTCCTTCAGCGCACCGTAATATTTGACGTTGGTGGGAAGAATTGCATCCGCTGGTTGCCATTTTCGGCCCCAGCGGCTTTCGTTGAAGAGATAACCGCCGTAGAGAAATGCCGCCAACGCCACGAAGAAGATCAACTTAAAGGTGGTGCGCAGACGCATAGGCTGTTCTCTTAAAGTTGTTTGATGGCTTCGTTGTCCTTGAGACCGCTGACGATTTCAATATTGATGCCATCAGACAATCCAGTAACCACTTCGCGGCGGGTAAATTGTTGCGGCCCGGTTTCGACTTCGACAAAGGTTTTACTACCGTCGACGATCAGATTCGCCTCGTTGATGGCGAGTACCTGGTCGCGTTTTTCCAGAACTATATCGGCATTGGCGCTGTAGCCGGCGCGTAAAAATGTGTCTGCACTCAGCGTTACCGCCGCGCGAATTTCAAATTTAATGGTGCCCTGATCTTCAAAACCTTTGGGCGCGATATATTCCAGATGTGCGGTAAAACGCGGATCGCCGATCGCACCGACACGCAGTTCCAGCGGCATACCTTCGCGCAATTTACCCACTTCCGATTCGTCCACGCGCCCCTCGAAAATCATATCCTCCATGTTGGCGATGGTGGCGATGGTGGTGCCTTCGTTGAAGGTGTTGCTCTGGATAACAAAACCACCCTCTTTCACCGGCACATCCAAGAGTACGCCTGCAACCGTGGCTTGTACTTGGTTGGAAATTTTGCCGGATTTTTTGCTGGCGCCGTCGCGAATCAATGCGACGTTGTTTTCGGAGGCTTTAACCGCTTCCTCTGCAAGTCGGTATTGCAATTCAAAGCGATTGAAATCCAGTTCGGAAATCAATTTCTCCCCGAATAAAACCTGCTGTCGCTCGTAATCACGCTTAGCGTTGGCGAGATTAATTCGAGCTTTTTCCAGTTCGGATTCGGCATTACTGAGAAAAGCAAGATCCGGCAGTAATTCGATTTTGGCGATCAGATCACCCTTGGCAATTTTTTGTCCGGCCTCCACATAGACTTCTTCAATCACGCCGGGCACGCGGGACTTCACTGCAATTTCTTTGCGCGGTACGATTTTTCCGGTGGCCACGGTTTTGCGCACTATGTCCGTCACAAACGGCTTGGCGGTTTGATAAACCACCGGTGCCTCCTGGGATTTCCGGTACAAAAACACGGTAGTGCCGATAAACACCGCCAGAATCGCAATCCCTAATAACGCCAGAAAAAACTTTTTCATGCTTCCTCGTTGATTCGCATTGAATACCACATTAAACCGTCGGCGCTTTTATTCATCCTGAAGCGCGACAATCGGATTGACCTTAGCTGCCTTGCTCGCCGGCAGCAGCGAGGCCAGAAAACCTGCGACCACCAGAATGACGATGGCCAGAATGGCGGTGCCGAAATCGATTTCCACCACACCGAGAAAACGCATGTCCGGCAGATCCCGTCCGATGGAGCGGATCAATTCCAGCACCAATACACCCAGCACCAAACCGGTGTAACCCGCTACGGCGGTGATTACCACCGCCTCTTGCACAATCATGCCGACAATGGAGCGCGCAGTGGCGCCGAGAGCTTTGCGCAAACCGATTTCACGCGTGCGCTCTTTTACGGTGATCAACATGATATTGCCGACACCGATCACCCCCGCAAGTATGGTGCCTATGGCGACAAACCAGCTGAACGCAGCAATTCCAGCAAATAATCCCTGCACCTGCTGAAAAACCTTATCGGTATTAAAGCTGCCGAACACCCCGGTATCGTCCGGGTGGACTTTGTGGCGTTCACGCAACAGTGCCAGGGCTTTTTCTTCCAGTACTGCAGCGGAATGCCCCGGCTTGGGTGTCATGCGCAGATGGCCGTAGTACCAGGTTTGATTAAAGGTGAAACGCAGGGTTTCATTGGGAATCAGCACCAGCTCCGCGTCCTGCATGGACTGCTCCCCCGTCGCCATGGGTTGAAACACCCCCACCACGAGAAAATCGACACCGCCGATTTGAATACTGCCGCCGATAGGATTTTCGTCCGGCTCGAATAAGGTTTCAAAAACTTTGGTGCCGATCACCGCGACCTTGCGCAATTCTTGATTATCCCGCCGATTGATAAAACGGCCCTGCACAGCTTTAAACGAACTCATGGCCGCGACTTCCGGATGCGCGCCGCGGGTGATGAAAGAGCCGCTGTTATCACCGCGGACCACATATTGAGCCGCCTGCCAACCGCCGGCTTCGTTGATGCCTATCACCACATCGGCCTCAGGAATACGCGCCTTGATCGCGTCTGCATCGGCTGGCCGAAACATCACCCAGCGATTCTTATCAAAACCCTGATGAGGAATCTGCGTGCGCGCGGCGGTCCAGATATATACCGTGTTGGCATTTTCACCAAAACCGGAGAGCGCATCATTGCGCAGGCCGTTGCCGACACCGAGCAATACCACCAACATAAATACGCCCCACATAACACCAAACGCGGTCAGCGCCGAGCGCAATTTATGCTTTTTTAAAGTCGCGTAGATTTCCTGCCAATTATCCAGATCAAACACGGTCACTGCGCTCGCATGGCTTCAATGGGGGAAACACGGGCAGCGTGCCAGGCAGGGAAAAATCCCGCCAGAACGCCACAGCCAATCAAAATACCCAATGCCGTCATGGCAACGGAAAAATCCACTTCCGGGCGGGTGAAATAATTCAACTCGATATTCATCGATGTGAGCGCAAAATTCACCAATTCCAACAATCCTACCGCCAATACCAGCCCCGCGTAGCCGGCAAACGCGGTGACAATTACCGCTTCCAAAATAATGGTGCGGATAATATTCCAGGGAGGCGCCCCAAGGGCTTTGCGAATACCGATTTCCACGGTGCGCTCCTTCACCGTAATAATCATGATATTGCTAATACCCACGATTCCAGCCATCAGCGTGCCTATGCCGACAAACCAGATAAACAGATTAATCGCATTGATGGTGGCGTTGACCTGGGCGGATTGTTTTGCCAGGTCATAAATATAAAGCGCTTTGCGATCTGCAGGCGCTATATGATGGCGCTGCTTCAAAAGGGTTTCTATGTCGCCGGCAATATCGTCGCCGGTATAGCCTTCTGCAGGTGTCACCGCAATCAAGGAAATATTTTCCCCAACGCCGAAAGTTTTCTGAAACGTGTTGAGCGGCATATATAAACGTTCGGACATCCGGCCTTCCCAGCCACTGTCGTAAAACACCCCCACCACGGTGAAGTTCACGCCGTTCACCGTCACCTGCTCGCCCAAGGGATCTCTGCTGCCGAACAGGCGATCCCTCACACGGGTACCGATCACCACCACTTTACGCCGTTCGTCATCGTCGAGATTATTCAACCGCCGCCCCATGCGATATTCCTGGTAGCGTTTGATATTGAAATAATCCTTGCCCACACCAAAAACGCCAAACGAACCGGAATTATTCTCGTAAGTTACTTGAATATCCGCCGCGCGCGCGGAGCCCAGTGGATTTTCCGCAGTGATGATATCGACATTAGGAATCTGCTGGCGGATCGCCAACATATCCGCCTCGGTGAATTGAATTTTTCGCGCGTTGGCGAGACCTTTATAGGGAATAGAAGTTTTGGTTGCGCGAATCCATATACTGGTGCGCAAATCGCTGCTGAAGCCTTTTTCGATACCGCGCTTTAAACCGGTGCCGGAGCCGAGCAACAACACCAACATAAAAATTCCCCAAAACACGCCGAATGCGGTCAGCGCCGTGCGCAATTTATTACGCTGCAGCGAGTAGAGAATTTCCTGTAAGCCGTCTGGAATCACAAGGTTTTTTCCGGCTGAGCGTGTTTGACGTAGCGATCCCGCGTCACCAGTCCGTCTTTAATCGTAACAATACGCTGGGTTTGTTCGGCAATTTCCTGTTCGTGAGTCACGATCACCAAGGTTTTACCGAGGCCGTGCACCTGTTTGAACAGTGCCATCACTTCCTGCGTGGTGGCACTGTCCAGGGCACCAGTGGGTTCATCAGCGAGGATAACCTTGGGATCGGTTACCAGCGCGCGGGCGATGGCGACGCGCTGCTTTTGTCCGCCCGACATTTGATTGGGCATGTGTTCGGCGCGCTCACCAAGACCGACCATTTCCAATAATTCCCGCGCTTTTTTGTTGCGTTCGCGCCGTCCTACTTTTTGATAATACAGAGGCAGAGCAACATTTTCCGTCGCGTTTTTGAAAGGCAATAAATTAAATGACTGGAAAACAAAACCGATATGACGATTGCGCAGCGCCGCCGCCTGACCTTCTTTTAAATTGTTGATGGGAATACCGGCAAGTTTGTAGCGGCCACTGTCGTGGTTGTCCAGCAAACCGAGAATATTCAGCAATGTGGATTTACCGGAACCGGATGATCCCATGATTGAGACCATTTCACCTTCGTGAATTTTGAGAAAAATCCCTTTCAGCACATGCAGGCGTCGATCACCCTGGCCGTAATATTTGTGAATATCGTCTAGTTCGATCATGAATCTGCCTGGTGCGTGGAAATCAATACGGAATTACAGCGGCGTAGCATCCGTATGTGCCCTTGGCAGCGCTTATCCCTGCCGAGCTTATCCCTGCCGAAATGTTAGGTAGTGTAGCGGTACCCTTGTAATACAGGCAAGAACGCCGCCGCCATTGGCGGCGGGTGGATTTGCAAGATTTTTAGTGGAAGAAATGCAAAAAATCTGACATTACAACTGACTGAGCGAACGCTCCAGCTCAGCGAAATTATCCACTTCCACCAATCGGGCTTCGCGCACGTAATTGCGGCCGAAGCGAAATAGATTGGCAGTGAGCACTATATTAGCGGCCACCTGCGGGCTAAGAATGGTGCGGCGTTCATGCTCCAGAATCTGCGTTTGGCGGGATTCCGCAGCCGGCATACCTTTGGATATGGCCATGGCATCGTGGCGCATTGCCATATCGTATCTGCGCAGGAAAAAATAAACCTGGGTGAGATTGCGATGCAGTGCGAGACTGATCCGCTCATCCTCCGGTGAGGGCGTTTTGCTGGCGGCAATGGCTTTCACTTCTTTTTCCCAAATGGCGGCGACGAGTTTCAGCGCGTCATCGGCTTCTTTGGTGATACCGAATTCCATGGATAAATCAAAGGCTTCGCGGGCGCGATCAAAAGCGCGATTCAGTGCGTCGTAACGCGACCCGTCCGCAGCAAAATAAAACAACGGGAAATTCACATCCTCATAATCAAGCACGGTATCCCTTTCGATATAGGCGTCCATCTGAGCGATCGCTGCGGCCAACACCTGTTGGTTGAGTGCAGCGAGTAGCGCCGGTTTTTCCTTGTCGAAACGCTCTTTCAAGCCTGCGTTGCTGTCGCATACTCCCTGCCCGTACGCATAAGTGCCATTGGTGGGCAGTTTCTGCAGCAGCAGGTCGCGGTTTTTGCGCTGGTCTTTGATGCGGAAAATCACTTCCGGACCGCGATAGTCCACCGCCAAATAATGGTTCTGGTGCGAGCGTCCGTTACATTGCAGGGTCTCCATGGCCGCGTTGACAGTCGTAAACTCCGTTTTCCCCCGCACTCCGTATTCAAAACTCAGCGCCTCATAGCTTATGCCATCCAAAGAAATACCCGGAAACTTCATCACCCGGGCATCCACGACGACCGATTTGACTTCCAACGGCGTCGCGGAGGCCCAGACGCTGGCAACCAACAGTAGCCCCATTCCGATTACGCGTCCGAGAAGATTTAAATCTGATGCACGATTTCCCAACATAAAGCTCAGCCTGCTGACAAATGGTTATAAGAGAATCCATGCGCCAAATTGGCGTTGCTTTAACTATAGACCAGCGCGGTGCCGCGCCACGGCGGAGGGTGATAGGAGGAGGCAAGAAGGGGCTGGAGAGCAGCAGGTCAGCGATTCAGTTCCGCCAGCCGCTCCGGCGTGCCCACATCACACCAAGTGCCGGCGAACAATTCACCGCTGAGCTGTTGATCGCGGATAGCCCAGCTGAAGACTTCACGCAGGGGGAATTGGCGGCGCGCTTGGGGATAGCCGCGGATCAAGCTGGGGGAAACCAGGCTGATGCCGCTGAAGGTGAAGCTGGTCGCGCCATCCAGCTCACTTATGTTGCCGGTATCGTCCAATGAGAAATCGCCGGTTAATTTATGCTCTGGGTTGGGCACCAGCACCAGATGGCCAAGGTTGCGCAAGTTGTGGCTGCGCAGCTTGGCAAACGGATAGTCCGTCCAGACGTCGCCGTTGATGAGAAGAAACGGCGCATCACCCAGCAGCGGCAGCGCGTGATGCAAAGCGCCGGCGGTTTCCAGCGGTTCGGGCTCGACGGAATATTGGATATGCACACCGTGGGCACCGCCGTCGCCGAGGGCAGCGCGGATCTGCTCCCCCAGGTAGGCGACATTGATGACCAGCTCGCGCACGCCAGCCTCCGCCAAACGGCGAATATGGTGTTCGATCAAACTGATACCGCGGACCTGTAGCAGGGGCTTGGGTGTACTCAGCGTGAGCGGGCGCATGCGCCGACCTTCACCCGCCGCCAGAATCATCGCCTTCACGCTGCGGCTCTCCACCAGGCTTGCTGCTCGATGCGCGGCAACAACTGCGTTTCGAACCAAGCGACAAATTTCTCGCCTTCTTGGTAACGCCGCGCCACCTCCAGGGTGTAGCGGATGACCAAGGGCAGATCGTTGAGGTAGCCGTGTTTATTATCGCGCAGGGACAGGCGGGCAAAAATTCCCAGCACCTTGATATGACGCTGCAACCCCATCCAGTCGAACCAGCGCAAAAAGCGCTCTTCGCTCACCATCGGCAAAACCCCGGATTGCATGGCGATATCCGCATAGCACAGAGCCCAGCGCTTCACTCGCGCTTCCGGCCAGCGGATGTAGCAGTCGCGCAGCAGGGAGACAAGATCGTAAGTAATCGGCCCCGCCACCGCGTCCTGAAAGTCGATCACCCCGGGCGGGCCGCCATTGCGGTACACCAGGTTGCGCGAGTGATAGTCCCGGTGCACAAAGACCGTGGGCTGCTCCAGCGCGGAGTTCTCCAGTTGGGTAAACCAGCGGTTGAGCATCTCCAGTTCGCTAGCGTCCATTTCATAACCTAGAAGTCGGGGGACGAACCACTCGATAAACAGGTTCATTTCCTGGCGCAGGCGGGCGCGGTCGTAAGGCGGCAATTCGAGCCCTTCGAGGGGGCACTGCTGCATATGGAGCAGGCAGTGCATCGCCTCGGCGTACAAACCTTCCACACTTTCCTCGTTCAGCTGGGACAGCAGCAGCTCCTCGCCGAGGTCTTCGATCATAAAAAAGCCGCGCTCGAGATCCACCGCCGCAACCGCCGGAGTCAACACGCCGTGGTGGCGCAGGTGGCGGGTCAACTTGAGGAAGACCTCATTCGGCTCGGTCGCCGGTGGCGACAGCACCGCCAACAATGGCGGTTCACTAGCGAGGCGGAAATAACGGCGGAAACCGGCGTCGCCGGGACGCGCTTTCCACTCAGGGGCAGCGGCACCTGGGCCGGAAAATTCAGAGCGGAGCATAAAATCGTTGAGTGAGAGGTGGGGCCACTGAGCATTCACCCACTGGCGCAATTCATCACTGGTGTTGGGCATGGGATTCCCCGGCTGGATAAATGCGAGGGCGTAGGATGATACAGGGCCGGGAGCATAGCAAGGGACGCGACTCAACCCTGCCCAGGCATGGCTTTGCCTACCGCCAGCGGGGCTTTGCGGCGGTAGTAATCCCGCAGCAGCGCCATTACAATCGCCTCCTTTCTTCGAAACCGCGATTCCGGACCTCACCTTGGCAATCAGACTCCCGTCTAAAAAATCCTTGCTGGCCAGTCGGTTGGGTTCCGCTTTGGGCTTGCTGGGTGTGCTTGCGGGAAGCGCCAACGGCTGGGCGGATGCCACTGCGGAACAAGCGCGCTACGACTGGGTGCCGGTGCAGGATCTCTCCCCCGAGCAACAGGAGCAGCGCTCCTACGCTTGCCGCGGTTTATATGTGGATCCCATGGCCGGCAATAACGACGGCGATCCGGCGTATGCGGACATCCACCTGGAAGCCGACAATACCCAAATGGCTGCGGATAAGATCCTGTTGTCCGGTGATGTGACAATTCGCCAGGGCAGCCGCCTGATCCAGGCGCAATCCATGTCCTATGACAAAACCACAGACCAGGCGAGCCTGGGCGGTGGTGTGGAAATCCGCCAGCCGGGAATGTTGGTGCGGGGCGAAGGGGCGGAAGTGGATATGGCCGGCCAGGGTGCGCATTTCAGTGGCGGTGAATTCCTGCTCCATGAACAACATATGCGGGGCAGTGCGAAAAGAATCGAGCACCGCCCCGACGGAGTGGTGGTGTTAAGCGGCGGCAAAATCACCAGTTGTGAGCCCGGACGGGAATCCTGGCTGATCAAAGGAAAGCGCCTCACCGTCAACCCCAATACCCAACAGGGCAGCGGTCGGGGTGTGGTGGTAGAGCTGGCGGGTATACCGGTGCTCTACGCACCCTACATCACTTTTCCCGTCGGCGATCAGCGCCAGTCCGGCCTATTGGTGCCGTCGCTCAGTACCAGTGAAGGCGGTATCGACATCACGGTTCCTTGGTACTGGAACATAGCGCCCAATATGGACGCCACCCTGGCGCCGCGTTTCGCCGAAGGCCACGGGGCGATGCTGGAAACCGAATGGCGCTATCTCAACCGCTATTCCATGAATACCCTCAACTTTGCCGGCCTTTACAACGATAAAGGCGGCGGCGACCCGGACGTGGATCGGCTGATTGCCGAGGGCGAGAGTGAAGATCTGCTGCGTCCGTATAAAGGTGAAAACCGCTGGCTGATCAATATGGCCCACCAGGGCGGTCGCAACACCCGTTTGTACACTGAGGTGGATTACGCCAAGGTCAGCGACGTCGATTATTTTCGCGACCTGCAGCCGGAGAGCTTCACCACCGCCAACAACACCTTTTTGAACCAGATCGCCACCGTCGGCTACCACCTGGACAACTGGAACATCAGCGCCCGCCTGCAGTCCTTCCAAAACCTGCTCCTGGACGTTCCCCCCGCCTACCGGCAATTGCCGCGCATCCAGGCGAACGGGCGCTATTACTGGGGCAGTGTCGGCTTAAGACTGAATAATGAATGGGTGAAATTCACCAACCAGGACAGCTCTTTTATCACCGGTCAGCGGGCTTTTACCGACTACTCCTTGGACTGGAACCAGCAATGGCTGTGGGGGTTTGTGCGCCCGACCCTGGGTTTCCAGTCCATCATGTATGACCTGGACCGAGAGCAGCTCCTACCGACCGCTGATCCCGATCCCACCTTGAGCGCGCCCTACTTCAGTCTCGACACCGGCTTGGTATTTGAACGCGAAGGCGGCCGGCAGACCCTGGAGCCGAGGCTCTTCTATTTATATCGGGACCACACGGACCACAGCGACCTCTACTCGGTTACGCCAGGGGATATCAATACCTCCCAGGACGTGAATTTTGACACCACCCTACTGACCTTCAGCTACGATCAGCTGTTTCGCGACCGCCGCTTCGCCGGCGGCGATCGCCTGGGGGATGCGGACCAACTGGCCGTCGGCATCACCTCGCGCTGGTTGAGCAGCGATCTCAGTACCACCCTCGCATCATTTAGCGTGGGACAGGTGATCTATTTCCGCGACCGGGAAGTCTCCCTCACCCACAATGACCGCGCCCAGACCATCGAAGAATCCGATCTGGCGACGCAGATATCGGCGCGGGTATCCGACTCGGTGAAGCTGCGCAGTGACTTTCTCTATAACCCGGAGAGCAATCAGCTCATGCGCGCCACCGCGGGGCTGGAGTACAGCGACGAATCACGCCGGCGCCTGCGCGTGGATTACCGTTATGTGCGGGAGGACGAAATCGAGCGCTCCAACCTGGCGGTGGACCAGCTGGATACGGCCTTTGCTCTGCCCTTTGGCGAGCAGTGGCAGGTGGTCGGCCGGCTGTTCTACGACCTGGATCAGAAGCGGGAACTCGACGCGTTCATCGGCTTCGAATACGACGATTGTTGCTACCGTCTGCGCGTGCTCGCGCGGCGCTGGCTGGATAGCAAACTGGCCATCGCATTGGACAATGATGACCGGCGCTTTTACGACGACGGCATCTTTCTGGAAATTGATCTCAAAGGCCTGGCCAGTTCCGGCAACCGTGTACAAAAACTTTTGACTGAAACCATTCCCGGCTTCCGCGACTGAAGCCGCTCAAGCAGAACTCCGCATTTATGAAAAACGCACTTTCAACCCTGTTTCTTGCCGCCAGCCTCGCTTTTGCCGCTACCCCTGGCCACGCCAACCCCAAGCCGCTGGACAAGGTGATCGCCGTGGTCGACAAAACCGTGATCATGCAGTCCGAGTTGGATGAGCGCCTGTCCCAGGTGGTGCAGAACGCCCGCGCCAACAACCACGCACTGCCGGCGATGGACGTGCTGCGCAAACAGGTAATGGATCATCTGATCAGCGAGCATCTACAGCTGCAAACCGCGCAGCGGGTGGGTTACCGGGTCAGCGATGAGCAGGTCAACCAGTCCATCGAGCAGATCCGCCGGGCCAATCAGCTCACTCCGGCCCAGTTTGCCGCGCAGCTCGAACATGACGGCATGACCATGGACATATTGCGCGAGCGCCTGCGCAGGGACATTACCATCCAGCAGATCCAGCAGGGCATGGTGCAACAGCGCATCTACATTTCGCCGCTGGAAATCGACAATTTCCTCAAGTCTGCCGACGCCAAGTTCTGGATCTCCCCGGAATATCACCTCGGACATATTCTGGTGAGCCTGTCCCAATCCGCCAGCGCGGAAGAAGTGGAAGCCGCCCGCCAGAAAGCCGAGCAGATGGTGAAAAAAATCCGCGCCGGACGCACGTTTGCTGAAGTGGCCATCGCCGAATCCGATGGACCTACTGCCTTAAACGGCGGCGATTTGGGTTGGCGCAAAACCAGTGACTTGCCCAGTCTGTTCGTCGACCTATTGCCGGAACTTGAAAAAGGCCAAGTGTCCGAGCCCGCGCGCAGCCCGGCCGGCTTTCACATTCTGACCGTTTACGACAAACGCGGCGGTGAGCAGCAGACCGAACTGCAGTCAAAAGTGCGCCACATTCTGGTGAAACCTTCGGCGATCCTGAGCGACGAAGAAGCCAAGGCCAAGCTGGAAAAACTGCGTCAGCGCGTGATGAAAGGTGAAGATTTTGGCGCCCTTGCCAAAGAGCATTCCGAGGACATCGGCTCGATGCTCGCCGGTGGCGATCTCGGCTGGAGCCGACCGGGAATGTTCGTCGCCGAATTTGAAACTGTCATGGCCAAGATGAAAGAAGGCGAGATCAGCGAGCCCTTCCGCAGCCAGTTTGGCTGGCACATTCTGCAGGTGCAGGAGCGCCGCCAAGAGGACATCACCGACGACGTGCTGCGCGACAAGGCCGCGCGGATCCTCACCAGCCGCCGCTTTGAAGACGAACTGCAGATCTGGCTGCGGGAAATGCGTGATGAAGCCTATGTCGACATCAAGCTCGACACTCAACCCGCGTCATGAGCGGCGCTCTTCCCAGAATTGCACTGACCCCAGGTGAACCGGCCGGTATAGGGCCGGAGCTGGTGGTGCGTCTGGCGCAACAGCCGCTCGGCGAGCTGGAGCTGGTCGCCGTGGCCGACCCTGAGTTGCTACGGCAAATCGCCCGGCAGCTTCAACAGCCTTTGCAGATCAGCGTGTTTAACGAGGATCTGCCACAACCATCTGGTGGCGGTCGATTGAGTGTCGCACCAGTGGCACTGCGCCATCCCGCCGCGCCAGGGCACCTCGACAGTCGCAATGCACGCTACGTACTCGACACTTTGACCAAAGCGGCTGATCTCTGCCTGGACAAAACCTGCGACGCCCTGGTTACCGGCCCGGTGCATAAAGGGGTTATCAACGACGCCGGCGTCGCCTTTTCCGGTCACACCGAATTTTTTGCCGAGCGCAGTGGCTGCGATCAGGTGGTGATGATGCTGGCCTGCGAAGGCCTGCGGGTCGCGCTGGCCACCACCCACCTGCCACTCCGTGATGTTGCTGATGCGATTACGCCAGCGAGCCTGCGCCGCACGATTGAAATTCTGCACAGCGACCTGGTAAGCCAGTTCGGCATCGCGGAGCCGCGCATTCTGATCTGCGGCCTCAATCCCCACGCCGGCGAAGGCGGCCATCTGGGTCGGGAGGAGCTGGAAGTGATCAATCCCGTGATCAACCAGCTGCGCCAGGACCACGGCTGGCACCTGAGCGACGCGCTGCCTGCCGATACTCTGTTCACACCGCGCCATCTGGATCACGCCGACGCGGTGCTGGCCATGTATCACGACCAGGGCCTGCCCGTGTTGAAATACAAAGGCTTCGGCGCGGCGGTGAATATCACTCTCGGCCTGCCCTTTATCCGCACCTCGGTGGACCACGGCACAGCGCTCGACTTGGCGGGCACCGGCCGCGCCGATCTCGGCAGTTTACAAACCGCACTCGCCACCGCCCGGCAAATGGTCGGCAGCCGCTAGGGACATCCATGTCATACGAGCATCAGGCCCGCAAACGCTTTGGCCAGAATTTTCTGGTCGATGCCAACATCATTCAGCGCATCGTGCGCGCCATCAGTCCGCGCAACGGCGATTATCTGGTGGAGATCGGCCCCGGCCAGGGCGCCATTACCGGCGAGCTGCTGCGCTCCTGCCCGAACCTGCAGGTGGTGGAGCTGGATCGCGATCTGATCCCGCTGCTGCGGAACAAGTTCTCCGCCTACCCAGACCTTGTCATTCACGAAGCGGACGCACTCAAATTCGACTTCGGCCAACTCACCCCGCCCGGCGCGGGGCTGCGTGTGGTGGGCAACCTGCCTTACAACATTTCCACGCCGCTGCTGTTTCATTTGCTGAGCTATCGCGGGCTGATCCGCGATATGCATTTCATGTTGCAGAAGGAGGTGGTGGAGCGCCTCTCCGCGGAGCCCGGCGGCAAGGACTATGGGCGCCTCAGCATCATGTGCCAGTACTACTGCAGCGTGGAGTTTCTCTTTGAAGTGGGGCCGGGTTGCTTCCGCCCGGCGCCCAAGGTGGATTCCGCCATAGTACGGCTCACTCCCCACACAGCTCTGCCCTATACCGCCGAGGACACCAAATTGCTCGACACCCTGGTGAAGACCGCCTTTCAGCAGCGTCGCAAAACCCTGCGCAATGCTCTAAAGCAGTGTCTACCGGAGGGTGATTTCTGGGAACAGGTGAACATAGATCCGCAGCAGCGTCCGGAAAACCTCAGCGTGCAGGATTACGTCACTCTGGCAAACCATTTACAATCCTTGCGCTCCAGCGGAGCCACTGCCCTATGAACCACCCCATCGACATCGTGGTGAAGACCCAATATCTAGCCGAACAGTCCGTCCCGGCGGATGACCGCTTTGTCTTTAGCTACACCATTACGCTGACCAATCACGGCGACGAAAGCGCGCAGTTGATCAGTCGTCACTGGGTGATTACCGATGGCAATAACGCGGTGCAGGAGGTCAAGGGCAGCGGGGTTGTCGGCCAGCAACCCACTTTGGAACCCGGCGCCAGCTACACCTACAGTAGCGGTGTAGTACTGCCTACCGAAACCGGCACCATGACTGGGACCTACCAGATGCGCACCAACTCCGGCATCACCTTCGACGCTCCCATTCCAGTGTTTGCACTGGTACCGCCGCATCTGTTGCACTAAACAGGGAACCGATGAACCCGCTTCCTCTTTTGATCTGACATGGCCACTTACGTCATCGGTGATATTCAAGGCTGTTACGACGCCTTCCGCCGTCTGCTCGACAAGGCGGCGTTTGATCCTGCCCGCGACCGCCTCTGGCTCGCCGGCGATTTGATCAACCGCGGCCCCGATAACCTCAGTACCCTACGTTTTATCAAAGGCCTTGGCGAGCGCGCGCTGACGGTGCTCGGCAACCACGATTTGCACCTGCTGGGTGTTGAGGCGTCGGCGCGCAAACCCAACAAAAAAGACACATTGCACGTTGTACTCAGTGCGCCAGACCGGGATGAGCTGCTGGATTGGCTGCGCCATCAGCCGCTGGTACATAGGGAGGGGCCCTATGCACTCTGCCACGCCGGCATACCGCATATCTGGAGCGCCGCCGAAGCCGCCGCACTCGCAGAGGAAGTGACAGAACGACTGCGTCAGCCGGACTATCGCGATTTTCTGCGTGAGATGTATGGCAACGAGCCAGCGCGTTGGCATCCGGAACTAAGCGGCAACGAGCGCCTGCGCGTTATCGTCAACTACTGCACCCGTATGCGTTTCGTCGCCCCCGACGGCACTCTGGATTTCGCGGCGAAAAAAGGCAGCGACGAGGCACCGCCGGGAATGCAACCCTGGTACAGCTACCCGCGAAAAGAGGCCGATCGCCACACGGTTTTCCTCTTCGGCCACTGGGCCGCGTTGGAGGGACGCACGGGCAAACCCCACTTTATCGCCCTGGACACCGGCTGTGTCTGGGGTGGCAAGCTGACCCTGCTATGCCTGGAAAACGGCGAGCGCCTGCAGGTGGACGCACAAGCCTGAACGTAGCAGGGCGCTACACGCCCCCGTGACCCGCTCGCCAAATCGACCATTCCCGCTTTTAATGATCCGACCTAATCAATAGAATGCCCGGTTACCACTGAACCGCCGGGATCTCGCGCCTCCATGTTTGATGAAATTCCCCTGCAACGGCCCCAGACGCCACTGCTCGACACCGTCAATAGCGGGGCCGATCTGCGCGCGCTCAGTGAGAAACAACTGGCGCAACTGGCGGCGGAATTGCGCCAATACCTGCTCTATACCGTAGGCCAGACCGGCGGTCACTTCGGCGCCGGCCTCGGCGTGGTGGAACTGACTATCGCCCTGCACTATGTCTTCAACACACCGGACGACCGCCTGGTGTGGGACGTCGGTCACCAGACCTACCCACACAAGATCCTCACCGGCCGCCGCGAGCAGATGGCCAGCATCCGCCAGGCGGAAGGTTTGGCGGGGTTCCCCAAACGCAGCGAAAGCCCCTATGACACCTTCGGCGTCGGACATTCCAGTACCTCCATCAGCGCGGCACTGGGAATGGCGCTGGCCAATCGCGATCTGGAAAAGCGCCATAAAACCGTGGCGGTGATCGGCGATGGCGCCATGACCGCCGGCATGGCGTTCGAGGCGCTCAACCACGCCGCCCACACCAAAGCCGATCTGCTGGTGGTGCTCAACGACAACAATATGTCGATCTCCCCCAACGTCGGCGGCTTGGCTACTTATTTCTCGCGCATCTGGGCGAGCAAGTTCTACACAAGCCTGCGCGAGGGCGGCAAAAAGGTGCTTGGCAATCTACCCCAAGCGCGCGAGGTGGTGCGCAAAGCCGAAGAACATATGAAGGGTATGGTGGCGCCCAGCACTTTGTTCGAAGAATTGGGCTTCTATTACGTGGGTCCTATCGACGGCCACGACATCTCTCGACTGACCCACGATCTGCGCAATCTGAGCGAGATTCCGGGCGCCAAGCTCCTACATGTGATCACCCAGAAAGGCAAAGGCTTTGCTCCGGCGGAGCGCGACCCGGTGGGTTATCACGCGCTCAATAAGATCGAACCCAAAAAACGCAACGCTGCTCCAGTGCTTGGAACCAGCAAAATCAAATATCAGGACATTTTCGGCAAATGGCTGTGCCAAATCGCCAGCCGCGACCGCCAGCTGATCGCCATCACCCCCGCCATGTGCGAAGGCTCGGGAATGGTGGAATTCAGCCAGAAATTTCCTGAGCGTTTCCACGACGTGGCCATCGCCGAGCAGCACGCGGTGACCCTCGCCGCAGGCTTGGCCTGCGAAGGCTTCAAGCCGGTGGTGGCGATTTACTCCACCTTTCTGCAACGTGCATACGACCAACTGGTACACGACGTGGCCTTGCAGAATCTGGATGTAACCTTTGCTATCGATCGCGCCGGTTTGGTGGGTGAAGACGGCCCGACCCACTCCGGCTGCTTTGATATCAGCTTCCTGCGCTGCATACCCGTTATGGTGCTGGCGGCACCCAGCGATGAAAACGAGTGCCACCAGCTGCTCACCACCGCCTACCACCATCCCGGCCCGGCGGCGGTGCGCTACCCACGCGGTACTGGCCCCGGTGAAGCCATTCAGCAGGAGTGGCAGCAGTGGCCGGTCGGCCAGGGTCGCCAAATTCTGCGCGGACGCAAAGTCGCGATCCTAAATTTCGGTGCTTTGCTGGCGACGGCTAGGGGGGTGGCGGAGACAAACGGCTATAGCCTGTACGACATGCGCTGGATCAAGCCTCTTGACCACCAGCTGGTTCTGCAAGCCGCCGCACAATGCGATCTGATTGTGACCCTGGAAGAAGGAAGCACCGCCGGTGGTGCTGGCGCGGCGGTGGCGGAGTTTCTCGCCTCGCAGGGCTTGGTCAAACCGCTGCTGCTCCTGGGTATCCCGGATCAATTCGTCGAACACGCCAGCCGCGAACAGCAGCTTGCTGAAGTGGGCCTAGACGCCGCCGGCATTGAACAGGCCATAATCGCGCGCTTGCAAACCCTTATCCCCAGCACCGCTCGAGTCAGTGCCCTCTAAAAAAATGGGGCTTTTAAAAAGCCCTATTGCTCTGCTGAAACTCCCTTAAAGGACGTGATTAAACTCCCCGCGCAACCTCGCTGCCCCACAGCCGGTTATAAATTTTCATACCCCAAATCGGCAGCGCCAGCATTAAGGTCAGGCCATTTGCCAGCATGATGATTCCATCACTGATCATCCAACCATAAATCATCCATATCGCCACACCGGTGACGAACATGCTGTACATCCCCAGTGACAAGGCGCTGGTGTCGCGTGTGCGCAGCGTTAAAACCGCTTGAGGGGCAAAGGAAAACGTGGTGAAAAACGCTGCGATATAGCCGATTACATCAGGAGAGAACATACAGAGGGACACCGGGAAAAATGGCGGCCATTGTATGGGCAGTATCAGCGGCGGACTAGGGGTGTCCACCGACTGTCACGGAAGGAATGCGCCGGATGGCGCAATCAGAGCAATACGAACCCTTTATTTTGCGTCGGCAGGCCGAACTCACTAAGACTGAGTCCGGCGATATTACCAATGTCGCGCAAGAGATCCGCGTTGGTGCGGTTGGCGATTTTCATCGTGCGTTTGTTGCCAAACTGGATTTGCGGTTTAGGTACTCCTTTCGCATCTTCCCGCATCAAACTGTCTATGTTGGTGACACCTTCGATCAAACCGAGCTTCAGCAACCGCCCCGTCTGGATACGACTGCCACCACCGATGAGTATGTGGCCCTTGTACAAGATATCGTGGGTACCATCTCCCACCTCGCCGCTGAGCACGATCAAGGTATTGTCGAGCAGGGAGCGTCCATCGACGTCCGTAATCGTTGCAAGGCTGCGGGCAAAATTAGCAATGCTGCCGGCAAAATGAGTCCGCGTCTCCCACCACACTTCCGTATCCGAGTGGGCGTGCTCATGGTGGAATTGCGAAATGCTGTGAATATCGCCTATACCGAGGACCGCTGTAGTGGTCTGGTTATTGGCGAAAGCCACTTTGATCATGTCCAGATAATGTTCGAGATCCGTAAGCCGGTTTTGGCCTTTGACCGGAATGTTGGACAGGGTGTAACCACCGTCGAACGCGGCCTGAGGTTTGCGCTTGTCTTCCACACTGGCCACAGCCTGGAGATAGCGTCGGATTTTTTCCTGCTCACTGCCGCCGAGCGCCGCCAATTGCCGTTGGGCGGGATTGCGGATGGTGCTGAATATACTGTTGACCAGTTGAGTTTCGACCTCATCACCTGCGCCACCACCTGGTGTGGTGGGGAGATTCTTGAAAACACTGGAATAGGCATCAAAGGCAGTGGTGTAAAACGGCAACACATTACCTGCGCCATCAAAACTTAATGGATGGTATTGCACGCCCCACGAGCGATAGCCGGCGGATAGGCGCAAAGTCGGTTTGCCAGATGCTTCTTGCAACAGAAAATCAAGGGATGGAGTCCTCGACAATGGCATCTGGCTATCGTAGGCGGAAGAAGTCTCGCCTGTACGCACTCCCGCTGTGAAAATATCGGCATAAGAGAGATCGTGATTATTGCCCCAATTACCCAAGGTCAAAAGTCCATCCACCACCACGCACTGATCCTTGATGGTGTTGAAAGGCGCTAGACCAGCGGGAAATTCGAAATCGAATTCACTGCCTGTCATCGCCTGATTACTGCCGCCGGAAATACCCCACCCGTGCTGTAAGGCCACCAGCAATACGCGGTATGGTGCAGTACTGCTTTGCGCCAGCAGCTCCTCCGCACGCATGGAAGATAAAAGGCCAATACCGGCCAGAGCTTTGATCAGATCGCGACGGGATGTTTTTGCGTTGATTTGGCTCATATAACACCTATTGCAGTTGCTTGCGCTTGGTAAAACTTTCCAGCCGGATCAAAGAGTCCAAGAGGCTCTTGACGGTGTGCCCGCGGGTTTCCAACTGCGTTTGATATTTCGTCAATTCACAGGAGTTGCCGCGCAGCTCCTGACTTAAATAATGCTCAAGGAATCGCCGCGACACACAGGCATTCATTTGTTGCGAATTGGTGAGCTGCTCTGCATATTCAGCACTATTTGCGTAGCTCAACCGGCTACCCGACGCTGTTTCCAAGACACCGGATGCGTCGATAGGAACACTGCCTTTTTCCACAGTGCGATAACGGCCTACCACGTCAAAATTTTCGAAACCAAAACCCGCCGGGTCAATAAACTGATGACAGCCGATACATTCCGCGCGCGAACTATGGGTCACTTGTAACAGCTCGCGTTCAGATGTAGTGGACGGATCCATGTGTTCTGGCGGAGCCATGCTTTCAACTTCCGTTGGCGGCGCGCCTAGAGGTTCACATAACAGCTGCTCCAGCGCGAATACGCCGCGCTTGATAATGCCCGAATGGGTGAGCGTGGAATGCGCGGAGAGAAATATCGGATGGTTCAGGATGCCGTAGCGCTGTGATGCATTCAGCGAGGTCACTTCAAGCTCATCGCTGCTGGAGGAAGTATTGAAGAAGCTCTGCACCGCGCGGCTGACATAAAAACGATTTCCCGCAAATACATCCATGTAACTCGCGGTCGGCGTAATCAAATCGGCCAACATCATTTCAGCACTGCGCATTAATTCCGCGCGCACCGGATCAGTGAACCCCAACTCGTCCGCTTTTTCATTCGTCAATGCCATGTCCAGTTTCAAATAATCCTTGTACAGCTCCACCAACGCGGCATTCGCTTTGGAGCTGGCAATCATACGATCCACCTGTGTCTGCAGCTCCTCCACCGTTAGCGGCGAACTTTTTTGAGCCAGTGTCAGCAGGGTTGCATCGGGGGTGGAATTCCAGATGGTGTAAGCGAGCAGCGTCACGATTTCGTAGTTGTTCAGCACCCGCACTCCGTCCTTGACATCCCCGATTTCGCTACGGAACAGGAAATTCGAACTCAAAATCAGACTATTGAAAGTGAATTCCAATTTAGGCGCATTGCCGTTCAGATTGGCTAGAGGCGCAGTCAATTCCGCTCGCTCCTGGGTCGTCAACGGGCGCCGCCACAATTTCGGAGCGAACTCGTCGAGCAGGCTGGTGACACAAGTGGCGGACGAATTCTGCGAACACTGATTAATGGCGCTGTGACGCTCCAGGAGTACCCGCACAAGATCTCGGGATGAGTCGTATAAACGCTCAAGATTGATGGTGTTGATATTCAAGCGATCCGCAAGCGTATTCATGCCAATCAACTTGGCCCCATCTTCCATGTTCGGGCCCAATTCATCCGTGAAAATATCACCGAAAATATCGCGCAGGGAATTCATGATTTGACGTTCAGACAGACGCCGCAATTTGGGTTCCAGCAAGCCATCCCGCACTTCGCAGCTGGCGTCTGGTGACCAGGTTTTGGCGGTAGTTTTTTCGGTCAGAAGCTCGCCGTTTTCGTAAATTGCCAGTTTGAGCTCTGCCAAAGAGCGCAATAGCATTTTTGGCACTGTTACCGTAACTGGCGAAGCCCCGCACGCCATTCGAGTTTCATAGAGCGAACCGGTTGCAGCGCCGCGATGAGCATTAGTCACGGAGATATTGGCGAGAATTGCGGGCGCGTCATGCGAGCTGGCCACAATGAAAACTCGCTTAGGAACAAAGTTCACGCTGCGTGCAGCGGCCTGCATCGAAGGACTCGAACAGCCGTAACAACCTCCCACCTTGAGCGCGCCCGCTTCATATGTCACTCGCAAAGTGGTGGGTGTTGGGGTAAGTGAATTAGATTCCGGATTCGCAAGCAAAAGGTTATAACCGGTAAGCCCGCCCGCACCGCTGTCCTCTGCCAATCCACTGCGACCGGACCAGTGGAGGAAGAGCAACTGCCCCGACAAATCATCCGTGCTGGAAACCAGAATTCCAACTTTGGCGTAAGCGTGCTCGACATTGGTGACACTGTTGATGTTAAGGGTTACATCGAGCTCACCATTCTCAACAGGTTCTGCAAGCGCGTTGAACCAAACTTCATCGCCCCAGATATTGCTGCCCTCTCCCACCAGTGCGATTTCGCCATCATCTCCCAAGGTGGCAATACTGCTGATGGCAACCGAGTCAAGACCAGCTGCGCGGGAAGTGAATGCAGAATAAACCGGGTCAGCAGTATCGGGAGCTGCCGGATCCAGCACTTTGACCACGACGGTTTTGCTCCCTTGCGTACAACTCAAATCCAAGTCGAGCCCTGACTCATCGTAAGAAATATTCTGCACCTGGACTTTTTCGTTGCTGACCGTTCGGTAGGACCAAAGATAGGCGGCGACATGCTGCATACACTCCGCGTTACATGTCGGCGCGTAAGCCGTCATTCGGTCGATTAAAAACTGAGCCAAATCCTCCACAGTTGCTCCGGTATAACCATCACCGGCAAACCGCGTTGGGTAGGAGAAATTATTGACGTTAAAAGCATGTAACCCCGGGTTGAACTGTCCGTTCATCTGGTCCATATGGCAACTATTGCAGCGCTCAGCAAATTGGGTTTTACCCAGGGCTGCATCACCTGGAAATGCTACGCCCGACGACGAGCTACTTGAACTGCTCGAAGAGGATGAGCTGCTGGAAGACGAGCTTGAAGAACTCGATGCTCCTGAAGATGAAGCACTCGAACTGCTGGACGATGAGGTACTGCTAGATGAACTGCTTGAGCTTGAGGAAGAGCTACTGCTCGTGCTCGATGAACTGCTACTTGAGGAACTGCTGCTTGATGAACTGCTGCTTGACGAAGAGCTGCTGGGTATAACCACCACACCCGATGAGCTGCTCGACGACGAACTGCTGCTCGACGAACTGCTTGAGCTAGATGAACTGTTGCTCGAAGAGGACGAGCTGGAAGATGAGGAGCTCGCAGACGAACTCGAACTACCTGTGGCGGCACCGCTTGCACTTGTAGATGCACTGCTACTTGACGATGAAGATCCTGGCGGGCTGCCCATTTCCGGGGATTCCGGCGGAGAATTACTACAGGCGGCCAAAGCCGCGGCAAGCACAAGAATTGCACTCAGTTTTGCATTGAGCCACATAACAGCCTCATATTCCGTGGCGCCTTTTACAGGGCCGCATATCTGAATTCGAGCGAGTCGCATGGCTCAGGCAGAGCCAGCGATGAGGAGGATGGGATACGGCGTTAAACACCACATGCCAGTCGCTAAAGCTTGGCTTATGAAACCGCAGCAGACAAGTGTTTAGACTGACCAATATGTGATGTTTTTGTGACCTACCCCACAGAAGCAACATCAAATAGCGTCGAAAAATTTTACGCTCTTTTCGGAAGTTTTATTTGCGCCAAAAACGTGCGGCGAATCACCTAAATAGTGCGCACTGAACCGACCATAACAGCACGGGCTTCGGCCACGTCCATAGGGACTATTACGGCTACCAACAATAAAATCCCCAGTATCCATATTCTCGTTTTGTGACTCACGTCTGTTTCTCCCAAGCCCGCGCAATAGTCCATTTTGTACAGCAAGTCAGTTGTTCGATTTTTGTAAAAAAAACATTTTTTGGAAATTCATCACCCCGCGAAAACAGAAAATAACCTTCTGGCTTAGTCCAGCCTTACACGGCTTAATCCGGCTGCGATATTTTTACGGGATATCCATGCAATTTCATAAAAAAATGATCTCGGGCAGGAATCTTGCGTTAGCCGCGTATCGTGATCCGCATCACTCGAACACATTTTTACAATTGGAGGAAACATGAAAAAAACGATATGTGCCCTTTTAGTATCCTGCGCCGCTTCGGTGAGTGCGGATGTAGTGGTACCGATGCATCTCGTCAACGAAAATGGTTTAGGTGAGAAGATCGGACAAATCATTCTGACGGAAACCTCTTCGGGTGTGCAGTTGACGCCTGATTTAACCGACCTTCCATCTGGAGAACGCGGCTTCCATTTACATGAAAATGGCAGCTGCGAGGCTGCGGAGAAAGACGGCAAAATGACCCCCGCTGCGGCCGCAGGTAATCACTACGATCCGGACCACAGCAAAAAACATGGAGGCCCCTGGGGAGATGGGCATGCGGGAGATCTGCCTGCATTGAATGTGAGCATCAATGGCACAGCAACACAGACGCTGGTGGCGAAGCGACTCGAGCTGAAAGACTTTTATGAAAAAGCTCTAGTTATTCATGCTGGTGGCGATAATTATTCCGATTATCCTGAGCCTCTCGGCGGCGGTGGTGCACGGGTTGCCTGCGGCGTTGTGCCAAAGCCAGATCCGCAAGCCGCGGAAGCTGAAACTCCATTGCCCTAACATGTGAAGCATGCCCACCTGTAAACAATGTCCTAACATGTAAAACATTGTTGGTGTAAAACATTGTTGGTGGGCGAACAGATAGCTGTAATGGAATGCTCCACTCTGCCGCATTCAAATCACACGTGAGGTGCGGCAATGAGCGGCAATAAATTCAAAGATGTCAAAGGCGCGGGTTCGATTCTGAAAACAGTGTCGGGACCCTCCGCCAAATCCCCAGATAGCATAGCCGCTCAAAATGATACAGGTGAGCGCCTGTTATCGAAGAAAAGTGGCGAACAGGAATTAGCGGGCGCTATTTCCCATAATTGCACCAAATCGAGTGAGTACGGCGACGCTGCACGTCTGCCGACCATGGGCGCCACCACTAATCCTCCTGGGCCCGATGTCACCGGCAGCACATCCACAGAAATTCAAGCATCAGAAAAAGTGGGAACAGGCAAGCCGTTGATCAGCGAAAATGCCACGGTCACGTCCTTAGATAGAGCGCGCGTGGACAGCAGCGACCAGCCGTTGACCACCAATCAAGGAGTGCCGGTAGCGGATAATCAGCACTCGTTAAAAATTGGCCTGCGCGGACCGAGCGCGTTGGAAGATTTTATCCTGCGCGAAAAACTCACCCACTTTGATCACGAGCGTATTCCCGAGCGCGTTGTGCATGCGCGGGGTTCTGCGGCTCATGGATATTTCGAGTGCTACGAGGCGCTTGATCGCTACACTATGGCCGCGCCGTTTGCCGATGCGGGTAAACGAACGCCGGTATTTGTGCGCTTTTCCACTGTTGCTGGTGAACGCGGTTCCATGGATACCGCTCGCGACGTACGCGGTTTTGCTGTGAAATTTTATACCGAGCAGGGCAATTGGGATTTGGTCGGTAATAATATTCCGGTATTTTTTATTCAGGACGCGATGAAATTTCCTGATTTGGTGCATGCGCTAAAACCTGAACCCCATCACGCCATGCCACAGGCGTCCAGTGCGCATGATACTTTTTGGGATTTTGTTTCCCTCACCCCCGAATCTGCACATATGCTGATGTGGGCCATGTCGGATCGCGCCATTCCACGCAGTTATCGCATGATGCAAGGCTTTGGCGTCCACACATTCCGTTTGGTGAATATCAACGGTGAATCGGTGTTTTGTAAATTCCATTGGACGCCGCTGGCCGGCACTCACTCTCTCGTGTGGGATGAAGCCGTTAAATTAGGCGGCGCAGATCCGGATTTTCATCGCCGCGATCTCTGGGAAGCGATAGACGCAGGCGCGTTTCCAGAGTGGGAATTGGGACTGCAGATTTTCACTGAAGATGAAGCGGCGCAATTTCCTTTCGATATTCTCGACCCCACCAAACTCGTTCCCGAAGAGTTGGTACCGGTAACGCCGGTCGGCAAAATGGTGCTAAACCGCAATCCTGATAATTTTTTTGCCGAAACAGAGCAGGTGGCGTTCTGCACCGCCCATATTATTCCCGGCTTGGATTTCACCAATGATCCATTGATGCAGGGGCGCATCCACTCCTACGTGGACACACAGCTTACTCGTCTCGGGGGACCAAATTTCCACGAAATTCCGATCAATACGCCAATTGCACAAATCCACAATAATCAGCGCGATGGTTTCCACCGCCAGGCGATAAATCGCGGGCGGGTCAATTACGAGCCCAACTCACTTGCGGGCGGCTGTCCGTTTCAAGCTGGCGCAACCGGTTTCCGCAGCTTTCCCGAGCGCATTGCCACAGAAGATAAAGTCCGCGGCAAACCGGAATTATTTGCCGACCATTATTCCCAGGCGCGACTTTTTTGGATCAGCCAGACTGCTGTGGAACAAAATCACATCATCAATGCATTTCGTTTTGAATTGACACGGTGCCAAGTCGTCGCGGTACGTCAACGAGTACTCGCTCTGCTCGCCAATGTGGACATGCAGCTTGCCTCTGCAGTGGCCGAAGGTCTGGGTATGGATGTGCCACCGGCACTGCCGTTGGCCACTGATAAACCCATGCCGACCTATCAGCCGTCACCGGCATTGTCACTGTTCAGCCGACCCGGCGTAACCGAAATTGCAACGCGCAACGTGGCGATATTGGTGGGTGATGGAGTGATCGCGGATGCGGTCGAGGAAATTTATACGGCATTGTTGCAGGACAGCGCAGTGCCGCGAATTGTTGGCAGCCGCCTTGGAAAAGTTTTAACGGCGGACGGCGGCAAGTTGGATATCGAAATTTCTCTCGATGCGGGGCCATCGGTTCTTTACGACGCGGTGGTGATTGCCGGTGGGGAAGCATCTTGTCAGAAATTATCCCGTGATGCCCACGCCCTGGAATTCGTGCGTCTGCAATACCGCCACTGCAAACCCATACTCGCACTCGGTAAAGGGACGGACCTGCTCAGCATAGCCGGTATTCCCACCACGCTTCCGGACGGCTCATTGGATTCGGCCATTATTACTGCTCCAGATGGCCAGTGGAACAACGGCTATACCACTTTCAAATCCGTCCTCGCGTCCCACCGCTTCTACCTTCGCGAAACCGATCCACCGCTGGTGTAAGTTTTTGACTGGTGCACAAGCGCTCGCTTGTGCACCGGCTTTCGCCCTCAATTCAAATCAACCAGCATTTGCCGAAGCAATGACATCGCCGCTAGGATGTGCAAAATCCTTTGGCGGTGTATATGAAGGCAAGAAAAACCCTATTTGTTATTGCCGTTTTGCTCCTTGTGGGTTTTATCCTTCCTGAGCGCATTACCATTCCAGTCGCCGGGGCGACAGCGAAAGACTGGCATCCTCAATCTTTCTGGTTCGAGCCGTGGGGTACCTCTGGTGTCCACAAAGGCATCGATATCTTTGCCAAACCCGGTCAGCCGCTGGTTAGCACAACTGATGGCTTCGTCGTGTATAAAGGCAATTTGGCAAAAGGCGGTAACGTGGTATTGATATTGGGACCCAAGTGGCGACTGCACTATTTTGCGCACCTGCAAACGATTGATACCTCCTGGTTCAATATCGTCACCTCGGGAGAACATATTGGCAGCGTCGGCGACAGCGGTAACGCCAAAGGCAAACCCGCTCATTTGCATTATTCCATCCTCCGCCTATTTCCTGCGCCCTGGGCCATCGACGATTCTACGCAAGGATTCAAGAAGGCGTTTTTTATTGATCCGGATAAGTATTTAAGAAACTTATATTAGTAGATTGGGACTTATACGGAAGTTCCACACAAATTTAATCCTAAAAAGAAGGAACTAAATGAGAAAAGCTTGCCCGGTCGTCTTGCGTAATCAGCATGGCAACCCAGAAATTCTAGTGTTTCAACATCCTCTCGCCGGAACCCAATTGGTCAAAGGCACAATTGAACCAGGTGAGTCCAACCTATCTGCCGCAGAGCGAGAGCTTAGAGAGGAAGCCGGGATTGCGATGCGCGCGCTGTATCAAATGCTTGAGTGGCAGCGACATCCGGATGAGCCCATTTGGACAATCTGTATGATGGAATCCGGCGATGCTTTACCTAAGCAATGGCAACATCTTTGTGAGGACGACGGTGGGCACTTATTTCAATATTTCTGGCATCCCTT
>JBQGED010000311.1:0-4476 GCA_052039425.1 Sphingobacterium griseoflavum
CAATTTGGCCTGTTGCCAGTGGGCTTTTAGCAGGCGGTGGGCGATGCCGTGAAAAGTGCCCACCCAAAGGCTGCGATAGGAGCCGCTCAGATCGGCGGATTCCGCCAGCAGGTGATGCAAGCGCTCGCGCATCTCCTTGGCGGCCTTGTTGGTAAAAGTCACCGCCATAATCTGATGCGGCGATACCCCTTCGACCTGGATCAGCCAGGCGATGCGATGCACCAGCACCCGCGTCTTGCCACTTCCCGCCCCGGCCAGAATCAATTGGTTTCCCGGCGGCGCACAAACCGCCTGCCGCTGGGCGTCATTGAGGGAGTCGAGGAGGTGGGAGACGTTGTCGATCATGGGGCGAGACCAGCTATTACAAAACGTAAAGGCCGGGATGATAACTGATTATTTGTACAGGGTGACGGTGTGCGACTTAATCCAAGCGTCAAACTCCAGTGGACGCAAACCGAATCGAACGGAATTTCCAGTATGGATGGACTTGAATTCATCAAGGACAAGCCTGACCAGCTTGTCCTGATCGCCTAGCGGCACCGAAGATGGTATCGATGAGCGCACGTTCTCCATTGTTGCTGCTAACCCATTGCGAACAATGGTGCGAATGATCTCGGCTAATATCGTTCGGTAGCGCAGCCGGAAAGCATCGGGCGGCACAAGCTGACTTTTCACCGCCACATACTGCTGACAAGAGCGTTCGTAGGCCCAGACGAACAAGTCGCGCAGTAATTCGATGCGGTTCAACTCATAGACGCCAAGCAGCGCATCGATATAGGCGCGCTCCGGCACATCGATAAATGATAGCGGGCTGAGATTGCTCTTAATCAACGGAATATTAGCCGCCAAGCGCGAGACCCGCTTGTTCACATCTTCAAAGGGCTGCAGATAAGGCAGATGCACCATGAGGAAAAACGACTGCTCGAAGGGATCTTCAATTTCGGCCGCCATTTGCAGCACGATCCCGAAAAACTCCTCGATGCTCTGCGGCAGGGCCATTGGCCTATAGACACTGCCACCAATCTCGACAGCCCGGTCGCGCAACTTGCCGCAGGCCATAGGATCCCTCATGAGCCCGTCCGACAGATAAGCGTGTAGGAAGATAATGGTTTCGGCATTTACGGCCATATGCTCTGCGTCATGAACCATGAATTCGATTGCCGCCTTGTGGTTCAGAATCATCTGGGTTTCGAGCGCGTCTTTACCTTCGGCTGCCTCGCCAAACTGAATCAAACGTTCCGTATCGAGCCGGTTATAAGTGTTGCCCTCCAGGCGCGACGACGCCCAGGACAGGTCGATCAGCAAGTGGTTGAGAATGTCGCGAGCGAAGGTGCCGGCGGGCGCCTGATCAGCCGGTGAGCGCCCCAGAGCATGCAGTTGTGTGCGCAATGAACTCGGCAGGTACCAGGTTTCGTTTGGTCTATAAGCCTCAAGAAATTCGCTGCTGTACCCCACAGGCCGGCGCCCCTGCACGGGTTGGCGCACATAGTCTTTGATGGTTTGGCTTTCTTCCGTGATAGGGACGTAGGTCTCGGTTACGGCTTTAGTCCCAATAGCTGGAAGAGTCGCTGACAAGTTGACTGTAAGGGGCGGGAGCGAATACCTGAAGGCTTTCCCGTCCTTTCTGGGAAGGATACGACCTTGATCAACGAGGTTATGCAAGCGGCGCTGTAAGGTTCGTTTTGACGGTGCGTCCGGCAATGCCGCCCATATTTCTTCCAGGGTCGCTCCAGAGGAAAACTGCCCGATGATCTCGACCGTTTTGTCCAATTCAGACTGAATGACCTTTGGCATATAGCCACCGTATTGTCACGAATGAGAAATTGCTTGCCATTTATTTGTCAAGAATATAGTTGCTTGCCATTTTGCCTGTCAAGCAAATGTCCTTTTGTGACAAATAAAGTTGTGAATGCGGGAACCTGACCTCACCGGCTGCGTGCCGCTGCTCTGTCGCGAAAACGCCCCTCCAATGGCCTGTCGACGGCCCGGCCTTGCCTGGACTGGCTTATCCCCTGAACCTACACTCCTCGTACTCATAATGAATAACAAACAGCAGGACCTTCACGATGATGGACCCGATCACGTCGAATGATAATTTTGAAAGACTTTGCCAATACTTAACTCAAGCGGGTGATTCGGTGAAAATCCGGCCGTCGCAGACGGACGCCTACCAACGGTTTATCGAGCGGTTCCCCAAAGAGAAGCTTCGGCATCTCTCACTAGCGGAATATTGCATGGGCGGTCAGGACCGAAAGTCATTTTGTTGGTGGCTTGAGCGCGGTCTGCAGCCGGTGTTAGGGCGCTATGCGCCAGGTAGTGCCCGAGGACATATTCTCTATTTCACTGCCGATGGCAGCGTTTATAAAAATCGCTTACTGATGGATCTCAGTGATGAAGGTGCGCTGCATTACACACTTAAAATTCACGCGGCAATTGCTGAAGCCAACCTCAATGACGATCTGGGATGGATCGACGACGATAAACAATTATTTCTAAAGGCCGGAGTCGAGCCCCGGGCAACAATCGGTGATGGCCGTAAATTACGCGTATTGACTTGCTACTACCCAGACGACTTTCTACCGATTTCATCATCCGATCATCTTGCGCATTTTCTCCATGTGCTGGGCTGCACGTCGGAAAGTATTCCCTCCGCCGACAAACCGGTTGCCCGCAGTCGGCTGTTGTACCGCTATTTTCAAAAAGCGCAGCAGACCGTTCCCGGAATCACCCCATTTGGATTTATGCACGCGCTGTACAAATCTGACTTGGCATTAGCTCCACCATCGCGCAAAACCAATTTTGGAAGTAAAGAATTATCGTTGCGCGACAGCGACATCGAAGTGTCAGAACCACCACTTAACCAAATTCTTTTTGGCCCCCCTGGAACCGGTAAAACCTACTCGACGATTAAAGCCGCTCTGCAAATCATTGATCCGAAGTTTTTGGCGGCGAACCGTAACAACCGCAAAGCCCTCAAGCTGAAATTTGATGAATTAGGCAAAAGCCAACATATTCGCTTTGTCACTTTTCATCAGAGTTTCAGCTATGAGGATTTTGTTGAAGGTCTTACAGCTTCATTAGAAGATGGTCAGGTGCGTTACGACGTTAAACCGGGTGTTTTTACGCAGCTGTGTGAAATGGAAAACGGCGGCTCTGGAGACAGAGTCCTCATCATCGACGAAATCAACCGCGGCAATATCGCCAAAATTTTTGGCGAGCTGATTACCCTGATCGAGCCATCCAAAAGAGCTGGAGCAGAGGAAGCGTTGGAGGTTATGTTGCCCTATTCGAAGAAACCGTTCAGCGTGCCAAGCAATATTTATATCATCGGCACCATGAATACGGCGGATCGATCCCTCGCCGGTTTGGATATCGCTTTGCGGCGCCGATTCGTTTTTACCGAGATGCCACCGGAGCCAGAATTGCTAGATCAGGTAACCGTAGAGGGCGTCAATCTCGGCAAGCTCTTGCGAACCATGAATGAACGCATTGAAATTCTATTGGATCGCGATCATTGCTTGGGTCATGCCTATTTTATGAAGCTCACTAAAGATTCTCCTATTGAAGACCTGGCATACCTTTTCCGGCGCCAAATTATTCCGCTGCTACAGGAATACTTTTTTGAAGATTGGCAGAAGATCCAGTGGGTACTGAACGATCATCGAAAAGCGCCAGAGCATCAGTTTATTGCCCATAAAACGTCGGGCGACCTACAAAACCTGTTTGGGTCTGACGTGCCCCTGCAGGATCACCAGATGCCATGGGTAATTAATGAGGAAGCATTTTCTTTGATTGAATCCTATAGCCGCATTATTCAGGCGGATATGTGAAACAGTTAGTCGTCGTTCGCGAATATGCGCGCATTACAACAGACCGGGTTGAATCATCGCTGGATCTTGCGCAGGTAACTCAATCTGCTTTCGATTGGTTGTGTAATTTGTATGCCGGTTTTAATGCGTCCGGTGCTTCCCTGCTGTATCTGGAAAGCCGTCGCTTGTTGAAGTTGGACAGCTATGTTGGTGTGGTGGAAACACCCTGCGGTACAGTGCTAGAAATTCTGCCCAAAATCACCGAAACGAAAGATGACATGGCTGTTGTAAAAGCTCGCGGCCTGCTGAAAAAAATGTTGCAGAGCGCTTTGGACTTGCCGGCAAGGACTACTGATCAAACCACCATCGAAACATTTGATTACCCGCTGTTGGAATGGGTAATGAAAGAATTTATTCAAGCTCTCGATTATTTGATCAAACGCGGCTTGCGGTTTGATTATCGACGGATTGAAGAAGAGCAACGTTTTTTGCGGGGTCAGCTGGATGTGCAAAAGCAATTGCGACAACCGCCGGGGCGGGCGCAGATTTTCAATATTCGCCACGATTTGTTTTTGCCGGATCGAGCGGAAAACCGCTTGCTTAAAAGCGCGGTGTTGCGAGTCTTTAACGCAACCAGAGAGCCGACAACTTGGCGACTGGCGCGGGA
>JBQGED010000312.1:0-18967 GCA_052039425.1 Sphingobacterium griseoflavum
TTCTCCAGTCCCCTGAAAACTCCGACCGGTGCGGGAACGACTTCCCGCACCGGGGCGACGCTACAGGCTGTTTTGCGCCTCATCTTCCATTAAATGAACCTTGGCTGCTCCGTCGCCCATAATGCTGACATCCAACATACAGGCTGCGCGAATATCCGGGTTTTTGATATTGCTGCAGAGTCTTTTCGCAAGATCTTGCTGCTGGCGTTTTACCACGGGTACGTCTCCTGGGAGATTGGTGCTGTCACACGATCCGCCGGGAGGCGACGGCCATTTTGGATCGGTGAAGTCCGCGGTACTTGAACCCGGTGCGTAATAAAACAAGCTCGTGGAATTGGTCACACGCCAATCGTCCGCGAATTTTTCATTTAACACGGTATGACGATCCGCCAGTGATGCTGGTTTAGGACCAAAGCTTGAACCATCCTGCGCTTTTGGCAGCCAATCTCCTCCGGAGATAAGCCCCATTAAACCATTGCGCGCCGAAGTATTATCGACATGTAAATCCAGGTACCAATAACCTTGATCGCTCCAATAATGAGGCGTGATGCGAACTTTGGATTCGTCTACCAATGAAACGACAACCGATCCACCCGCTCCGGCGTAATTGACCGTATTGCCGTCGCCAATATCGTGATATCCCGCACCAACTGAAACACCATCGATATAGAGCGCCAAATCATTTTTGCTGGAAAACTCACCATTCACCGGCTGATATGAAATCGCCACTTTGCCGACTCTTATACCAACGGCGGTATTTAAACTCGCGCAACTGGCAAGGCCGGTATGCGGATTGGCCCCAGGTACAAAAGTGGTAAGTACCGGTGTTTGCCGTGTTTGCACTTCAAATGAACCATCCTGATTTTTCAGCGCAGTAAATTCCCCAGCTGCCTGAAAATCGTAACGCGTGCCGTCGACCGTGGTGATATGGGGATCTCCATAATCCGCGACACTGGCATTTGGAGGTGCACCGCAATAGGTGGAGATCAAGTTATTGACTGCGGTTTCTTCACTGCCAGGAGCAAAAGTGGGCATAGTCCTCTGCCCGGCCTGGCGCAAAATGGTGTAGCAATAAGAAGGAATCTGATTGGACAAATGAGGCAAACGGCCAGCACCGCCTTTTACGTGACAGCCTTTACAACTATCGGGAAGCGCGGAGGAAATAAGTGAGGCGGTATTTTGCGGCCAGGATGCACCAACCAATGGCACATAACGATTTACCGCAAAGGTGGGCAGGTCTCCTGTGGGTTGACGCAGACTACCCCATGTAGTGGTACCACGCAGCACAGAGTCTGGATGAACAATGTAGGGATTTTCCCCGGCGTGACAATCCGTGCAAACACCACCAGGACCGAATTCAATTTCCGCACCACCGGCCTGATATTTTCCTCCCGGTGCGTCAGGAACACCTATTGGGACAATCTCTCCTGCGGAAATTAAAAAATCGTCTACGGCGCCACCAGGGAGCGTCCATTGATTATCCCAAAAGCACACGTTCGAGGTTCTTTTGCCCATGCAAATTACCCCATCCAATGAGATGGTGCTGAGCGTATTGTTGGAATATCGGGGCAAGGAATAGCACATTCCCTCCGGCATAAGACTGCGGTAGCTGCGCAGTTCTGCTGGCGTGCCCACGATAAATTGCTGTGACTGCGGAATAAACCCTTCTGACCGCCACCCGGCCAGGCCGGTTGGGTCCATCTGATTTATGGGTGGTGGAATAGGAACACCGGCTTCGCGGCATTCGTTGATATAAGCTTGACCTTTATTAGTCGTTATCTTGAATACTTCGATTTCATCCTTATCGAGATCAAATACTTTTTTGATCCGTTCCAGCACGTCAGGGGAAATTTTGTAGGGGCGCTTTTTATCGGCAATTTCCAAAGTGCCTTTATCCGACAGAGGCCAACGCAACGCGGAGCGAAGCGCATTCAACTTTTGAATCATGCGAGCGCTTTCCTTGGTATTTTCCTGGCGTTCAGCTGCCCAGCTCAGCAAGTGATTACGCACTATCAGCCGATCCTGATGACTCACCTGCAAATCCTGCAACAGTTCTTTCGCTATTTGTTCATATTCATACCGCTGCTTTTCCCTTAAGCCTTTAAATAAAGATTTTTCATACCAGTTTTGGGCGTGGTCAACATAGTCGAGTGTGAGCGCTATTTGTTTCCCTTGATGGTTAAAAAATCCGCCGTGACCAACCGCCGCGATTGGTTCGGATTCCAGCTCCTGTGCACTGATGACGAGCGGAAGCTGTAGCAAAAATACCGCGATCATCATTCCAATTGAATTGGCTATTTTTCTATAAGAGGTAAATCGACTTGTGTGGTATGAGTATTTATTCATTTTCTATCCTCCCTGCGGGGTCATGCCGCGGATGTTGCCAGCCGCGGCGTTCGTGTTGGAGGCCGGTCAAGCCAATATTCCTGCGCATGGACTGTCCTCCTTTGCCAGCATGAACAGGGTAACAAGTGAATTCAGTGATTTTTTCACCAAATGGGATACACTTTTTATGATGGATCGACGCGATTTGGGAGCGCGTCTTTCAGCACACGTTAATCTCCCTGAAAAGGTGTAAAAGTTGCGCAACGGGTTGCTCTGTCATAGCGCGAGCCATTCTTTTTATCCGCCTGATGAGGAAGTACAGTGTCTTTAGCCCGAGCTTTAGTCGAACAACATGAAAACATCACGCATCTTTGGTACGAAGCGTGGCGCAGATCAAAACTGCCGCCCACGGAAATCCGCGAGGCGGTGTTAAAGGACTATTTATCACCTCAGCTTCTCCACATTGGTGAGCAGATGGCCGATCTCGCTTCGGCGGCAACGCCGCAGGAAAACAGAAAAATGTTCGACCATATGAACCTGGAGGCGCGGGAGGATCAGAACATTCCGATTGAAGAAATCGTGATGGAATATAGCTTGGCTTCGGATGTGTTGCGCCAATGGATAAAAGACCAAAACCTTGCGCCTTCTTTTGAAGAATACACTTACCTATATCAAAATATTTTTGAATTGATGGCCGAGGCTGTCCGCCGGTGTCAGGCGCACCAGCAGGAACAGCTGAACCTTGAACGATCGAGGTATCTGGCAACGCTGACCCACCAAATGAGAACCCCGATTTCCACGCTGATGATGCAGATGCAGATTCTTGAGCGACAGCGGGAAGTCACTCCGTCATTTATCAGTATGTGCCAGCGCAACCTCAAGAGGTTGTCCGCGATGGTGAACACCGTGATGCGTATGGAGCGGTTCAAGCCGCACGAAATTCCGGTGCGACCGCAACATGTTTATCCCGCGCGACTTATTGACCAGGCTATGGACGATTACCAATACGAAGCCAAACACAAAGGGCTGCGGTTGGAAATGGATGTTGATCGGACGCTGGATATGCACATTGATCCCGATTTATTTCTGGATGCCCTTGGAAGGCTGATTGATAACGCGATCAAGTACACGGACAAAGGATTTGTCCGCGTGGAAATGCGACCAATAAATGAGACCGGGGAAGTTTTGTTCAGAGTCCTGGATTCCGGCCCCGGAATCGCTCCGGACAAACAGGCCGTATTATTTGGGCCTGTTGCACCAGGAGTGGCCAGCGGTGCGGGGACCGGATTGCACATCGCACGCCGGGCGGTAGCGGCTATGGAAGGCAGCATCGGCATCAAGAACGCGCACGATGATAAAGGTGCGGAAATCTGGTTCCGCTTACCCCAGGATCTGCCGGCACACTCTGCGTAGCCGTGCGGCTCATTGTTAAGATCCATTTCGTATCAATGAGCAGTCCGTTTCGTTTTAATGAGCTGTCCGCTTCGTTTTAATGAACTGTCCTCCTCAATCACCTTGTCATGCTTCACAGATCGGCGGTTCTTCTTTGGACCGCCTTTTCTGGCAAGGCTATGATCCCGGTTTGTCTACAGCGCACTGCGGTAGCGATCTCTGTGATATACGCTTGTGAGGTCTGAAACCGCTAAAAATTGATTCCGGCTTCTGGGGAAATAATTATGGTCAGTAAATCCTTGTTGCGATTCACACTTCTTTTGTGCAGCGTGTCACTCGCTGCATGTGGCGGGAGCTCCAGCGGCTCACCATCCAGCTCTTCAAGCAGCAGCTCGTCCAGCAGCAGTTCCAGCTCGAGCAGTTCCAGCAGCTCTTCCAGTTCATCAAGTTCATCCAGCAGTTCTTCGAGCAGCTCCAGTTCCTCCAGCAGCTCAAGCTCATCCAGCAGTTCTTCTGGTGGAATTTCGGTGATGCTCAAAGGGGTCAACCTAGCCAGTGCGGAATTTGGAGAAGCCTTTATCCCCGGCGTTTATGAGGAGCACTACATCTATCCCGCTCAGAGCGAGGTGGATTACTTCAAATCCAAAAAAATGAACACCGTGCGCCTGCCCTTTTTGTGGGAACGCCTACAGCCTTCTTTGAATCAGGCTTTTAACCAAACCGAGTTTGATCGCCTGAATCAGTTTGTCACCCAGGCAACCGCAAAAAATATGTACGTGATTCTGGATCCGCACAATTACGCACGTTATAAAGGCAACGTCATTGGCACCGGACAAGTAACGACTGCCGCTTTCGCTGATTTGTGGTCACGTCTGGCCAATACTTACAAAGGTAATGCCTACGTTATTTTCGGCATCATGAACGAACCGCACACCATGGCGACGGAAGCCTGGCTGACGGCGGCCAACGCTGCGGCGAGCGCGATCCGCAATACCGGCGCCACCAACCTGATCCTCGTTCCGGGTAATGCCTGGACCGGCGCTTCCACCTGGGGTGATAACTGGTATGGAACACCAAATGCTACGGTGATGCTGGATTTTGTCGACCCAGGCAACAATTATGCGATTGAAGTGCACCAGTATTTTGATGCCGACCACTCCGGTAAATCTCCCACCTGCGCCACCTCCAACGGTGCAGAAAAATTAACCGTTTTTACCGCGTGGCTGGCGGCCAACAATAAAAAAGGCTTTTTAGGCGAGTTCGCCGGCGCTAATAACGCCACCTGCCGGCAGGCGATCGAGAGCGCACTGCAACATATCGATAACAACCGCAATTATTGGATTGGTTGGACTTGGTGGGCTGCCGGTCCATGGTGGGGAAATTATATGTATTCCATTGCGCCCCCCACCAATGGTGGCGACGCTCCGCAAATGTCCTGGCTGACGCCATACCTTCCTTAATCACGCTGTAATCTGCAAAAAATAAAGGCCAGTTTTAACTGGCCTTTTTTGTTTTACTTTCCGAAGTATCCATAGAAAATCAAAACTGCTATTTTCGGATGCCTTTTTATCCTAACAACATGGGCTTTTATTTCGGAGCATCAACATGATTCGCTTACGCTTTCTAGCATTGCTGTGCGCCCTCCCCTTCTCGTCGACTTTGGCGAAGACACTGGCTGTATCCTCTCCCGACAAGCGAATCACTGTCTCACTCTCCAATACCGAAGCCGGTTTACGTTACCAAGTTGAACGCGATGGCAAAGTGATTATTGCAGAATCGTCTTTGGGCTTTGCTATTGATGGCGACCGCCTTGGCGGCGGTGAAATGAAACTGCTAACGCATGCTCAACAAATTCTGAAAGGCCAGTACGAAATGGTCGCAGGCGCGCATAAAACATTGGCTGACCATTACAACTATTTAGTCGCAGAATATGCCAGCACCAGCGAGCAACCGAAATATCTCAATATTCAAGTTCGTGCGTATGATCAAGGCATCGCTCTGCGCTATGAACTGCCCACCAAAAATGCGTTTGAAGAATTCAGCATCCAATATGAAATGACGGGATTTTTCTTTCCGCAGGATTATCAATGTGTCGGGTTAAATTTAGGTAAATTTTCCAATGGTCACGAAGGTGAGTTCGACCCGGTAAAAGCCTCTCTCATTCGCCAGCACCAGTTGTATGACCATCCATTGGTCTGCAAAACCGGCCATGGTGAAACCACATTTGCTCTGGCCGAATCCAATGTGCGTGATTATCCGGGCAGCTGGTACGCCGGCCTTGGTGACGGACGTCTAGGTGTGTCATCCGTTCTTACGCCGCGTTTTGACAGCAGGCCCGACGGATTGGATGTCGTTGCCGTCAAAGGCAAGCTCACCCAAAACTTCACCACGCCTTGGCGCATTATTTTAATCGGCGACCGGGCAGGCGATTTAATCGAGTCTTCACTGGTTCAATTATTGGGCGAACCCACACAACTGTCGGATACGAGTTGGATTAAACCCGGCAAAGTCGCCTGGGATTGGTGGAACGACAACCAAGTTGCACTGCGGGATTCCGATATCAAACCCGGCATGAATACCGCGACCTACAAGGCCTATATTGATTTCGCCGCTGCCCTTAATCTGGAATACATTTTAATTGATGCTGGCTGGCACGAAGGTACATCACTCAATAGCAGACCGGGTTCTGATGTTTTGAAACCTATTGCCGATATGGATATGCCGGAAATTTTGCGTTATGCCAAACAACACAACGTCGGTGTTTGGGTTTGGCTGCAGTGGAAACAATTGGATTGGCAAATGGAAGAAGCTCTGAAAACCTATCAGCAATGGGGCATCAAAGGCATTAAAGTGGATTTTATGGAAAGGTCCGACCAGGAAATGGTGGACTATTATCACAAGCTGCTGAGCATGGCCGCTAAATATCACATTATGGTGGATTTACACGGCTCCATGGCAGCCAATGGCATGAACCGCACCTACCCTCATCTGCTCACGCAAGAAGGCGTTATGGGCGGTGAATTTAATAAATGGAGCTCGCGCATTACCGCTCGCCACAACGTCACCTTGCCATACACACGCATGTTGTTGGGCCCAATGGATTACACACCCGGTGGATTTCGCCATACCACCCCCGCCGAAATGCCCAGGAAATTCCGTAACACACTCCCCTATGTGCAAACCACTCGCGGTCAAGCACTGGCCATGTATGTCGTTTACGACAGCCCATTGCAAATGCTGTCGGACTCACCCATCAGCTACAGCAAAAGCGATAGCAAAACCGACAGCGTTTGGCCATTGCCAGAAAGCGAATGGCAAGACGGACTGGAATTTTTGCGCGACGTGCCAACAAGCTGGGATGAGACACGATTTATTCAAGGTGATATTGGCGAATATATCGCGCTCGCCCGCCGCAAAGACGACCGTTGGTACATAGGTGCCATGACCAACGAATCCCCTCGGCAAATCAAAATCAAATTGGATTTTTTAAATATAGGAACTTACAGCGCGGATATCTGGCAGGATGGCAAAACCCTTACCAGGGTGGTGAAAACTCAGAAAACGGTTAAGCAAAATCAAATTTTAAAATTATCTCTTGCGGCGTCTGGTGGTGCGGTTGTGGTTTTGCGGGCGGCGGAATAGCAATATTTGGGATACCACGCCTATTACATTCTGTGACGGGCGTGGTTCATAACAGCGATAGAGAATCAAGAAAACCGCTTCACCCACGCCACATAAGCATCAACCCACTTCTGCAAAAACGCCTTGCTATCCGGCCCGATATTACCCGCACTATCAAACAACCCCTCTTTCGCATGGATAAACGCTTCTGGTTGTCCCATGGTGGGCATGTTTAGGTAGGCGAGGATGTTGCGGAGGTGTTGTTGGGCCATGGAGGTGCCGTGAGCGCCTACGGATACGCCGATAACGCCGGCGGGTTTACCATTCCAGGCACTTTGGCCGTAGGGACGGGAGGCGTGGTCGAGGGCGTTTTTGAGTACGCCGGGGATGGAGCGGTTGTATTCGGGCGTGACAAATAACACGCCGTTTGCTGCGGAAATTTCGGCTTTCAAACGTTTGGCGGATGCAGGTGGATTGGCGTCATCGTCCTGGTTGTAGAGGGGAAGATCGCCGATTTCGAGCTGTTTAAAAGAAAATTCCGCAGGGGCAAGTTTAGGGAGTGCGTTAGCGAGTTTTCGATTAAAAGAGTCTTTGCGAAGGCTGCCAACAATCACTGCAATTTGGTATTGGCTCATATGGTTTACCTCAAAAAATAGGGAATATGTTCAGCACCGTCGTGTGTGCAGCAGCGAATATTGCACTCTACCCTTCTCTCACACAACTGTGCACAGAAATTAAAACGGTAATACCAACGGCACCATAATCACCGTCGCCAGCATCACCACCAGTGCAAATGGCACGCCGACGCGGATGAAATCCATAAAGCGGTAATTGCCAGGCCCGACCACCAGGATATTTACCGGTGACGATACGGGAGTCATAAATGCGGTGGAGGCTGCGAGGGCGACGGTCATGGCGAAGGGGTAAGGCGATGCGTTCATGGCTTCTGCAATGGCGAGCGTGACCGGAGCCATCAAAATGGCGGTGGCGGTGTTGGAGATAAATAAACCGAAAATTGCCGTCAGCGCAAAAATCGCCGCGAGCATTAAACGCGGGTCCGCCTGGCCCATAATCTGTAAAAGCGCGCCCGCCGCCAAATCTACTCCACCGGTTCGTTGCAATGCGAGGGAAAACGGCATCATGCCGACGATCAAAATCAGGCTTTGCCAGTGAATGGAGCGGTAAGAGCTTTCCATATCCACGCAACTAAACAGCCCCAGTAGCAAACAGCCGATTAGCGCTGCCTGCACGTTGGGCACTACGCCGAATACCATCAGCCCTACCACCAGCGCGAGCACGGCGAGAGCGTGAGGTGCACGCGTCGGCGCAGGGACAATCTCATCGAGTTCGGCGGGAAGATTCAAGACCAGCAGGTCGCGATTATTGCTTTGCAATTTGCGAATGGCCCGCCAGGGACCGACCACCAATAAGGTATCACCGAGCTTTAAAGGCTCATGGGGAATGCTGCCCTGATAGGCGGTGAGACCACGTTTGAGACCGATCACGGCGAGGTCGAATTGAGTTCTGAAGCGGGCATCGACCACGGATTTGCCGATCAGCTCTGAGCCGGTCGGCACCATCAGTTCCGCCATGCCGATTTCACGCAGATTGTCTGCAAAGTAATTGCCGGAAAGGGACAGCGGCGTCAGGGAAAATCGGCGGCGCACTTCGGCCATATCCACGCCGGGCTCGAAAACATCGAGAAACAGCACATCGCCCTCCTCCAGCCTAGTGTGCGCCTGCGGCCGGATCATTTCCTTAGAAAAGCGGGTGCCGCGTTCGATGGCGATAATGTTGATGCCGGAGGTGGAGCGCAGGTCGAGCTGCTCCAAGGTCTGCCCGATCAGGGGCGAACCGTGGGCGACACGTAGGCGATGCTCCCTTCCGGCCAACGCGTATTCCTCCACCCACTGCTGCCAACGCGGGCGTTTAGTTACGGCCTCCTCCGCTTTACTGCTCGCGAGCCAGCGGCGCGCGAACAACATATAAAGAATCGCGAGGATTAGAATGGGAATGCCAAAAGGCGCAAAAGCGAAAAAGCTGAAGCCCTCGTAGCCGCGCCGCACCAGCTCGCCGTGGACCACAAGGTTGGGCGGCGTTGCCACAAGAGTCATCATGCCGCTGATCAAGGCCGCAACGCTTAGCGGCATCATCAGTCGCCCCGGCGCAATGCGGGAACCGCGGGCGATGCGCAACACGACAGGAATAAATATCGCCACCACTCCCGTGGAGCTCATCACTGATCCAATTGCCGCAACCGCCACCATCAAAATGGTGATCAGCCGCGCTTCATTGCGCCCCGCGTGTTTGATCACCAGGTCGCCAAGCCGCTGTGCGACGCCTGTGCGCACCAGCCCCTCGCCTATCACAAACAGCGCCGCGATTAACACGATATTGGGATCACTCAAACCCGCCAGGGATTCGTTGACGGTGATGATTCCGGTGAATGGCAATATGGTCATCATGATCAGCGCCGCCGCGTCCATACGCGGGCGGTTAATCGTAAACATAACCACCGTGGCGACCAGCAAAATCAAGACGATAATCAGGTCCGTGGAGCTATTACCTGACAAATCAGCATCCCCCGCGCCGCAATTGGCGGGCGCTAACAGTAAGAAGAAGTGTGCGAGCGGTATTTTTGTTGTTCATATTGTTCCGTTGCTGCAAACGTTTGACCGCACTCTAGCAGGCGCGGCGGGGTCGCTCTTTGATTTATGCGAAGACCGGGCTTCGCGAGGCGTATTCTGCCATTTAACTATTGTTGTGAGCATCGAGGTTTTGTTGGGAGCATTCGAGGAAAGCACCTATAGCCCAGAGTTGTGTGCAGAGGAAAACGCAAACCTTAAGGTTAGGATAGTCGTGATGATAGTTTGACGGGGCTAGGCTTGTGGACTAGGTTGAGAAGAAGTCGGTTGGGATGTGGTCCCGATTGAATTCGGGACCGGAAGGTCAAGCTACGGCGAGAATTCATGGATTCTGGTATTACACAGAGCGCAGATATAGAGCCAACGATTCCGAAGGTTCTGCTGATTGATTTGGAGAATTGCCCAAATCAATTACACAATCTCCCCTCGGACCTTGCCAACTACGCACAAGTCGTCATTTGTTACGCGCAAAGCGCGTCAAAAATTCCTCTCAATTGGCTCAACCCATTATCCACCGCTATTTCGGCAGGTAGGCTAAAAATCCAAAAAATGGAACGGGTCGGTAAAAACTCTGCGGATTTCGGCATTTGCTTCTTGGCTGGTGCGCTTATGCAACAACTTTCCAAGGAAACGCATTTCGTAATCGTTTCCAACGATACGGACTTAGACCACGTAGTGCATTTACTAAAGACTCATGGAAGATCATCGGAACGCATTGGGACAAGCCAAAAAGAAAAAGAGCCTGCCGACCCCGCTCCAAGTTCACAGGCGAGTGCTTTCGCTCTTTATTGCGCACATCTGATCAGCCACTCCAAAAACCGGCCTGCCAAAACCAGTACGCTTCTCAACAGTATCAAAAACAAATACCCATCGTCTGCAGACCTTATATATCAGGATTTAATCGCTAAAGGAGCAATAAAGGTTGTTAACACTAAGATTGTTTACGATGACAAAACTATCAAAAAAATTGCAAGTTCCTGACGATGTTTTGATGAAATCCTTTCGATAAATTGCTCTGAAAGAAGCAAAAGCCGCTTGCGCTTTAATCGCGAATTTCGGCTGACAACGAAATGGAAGGCTGTTTGATCGGCGGTTCAGCGATGCACTGGGATTGGAACTCTATATCGAATATGGCTGCCCACCTACACAGTAAATTGCACCGGCTTTTCCCACATAGCTAATACAATGCAACCTTCTTCGCTGGCAATTTCATGGCTACTGGTAGCCGGGTTTACCAGGAAAGTGCCGGCGCGATAATGGCCGCGTTCATCGCGTTGGCTGCCGCGCAGGATAAATAAAAACTCAACGCCAATGTGCAAGTGCCGTGGAATTCGTGCACCGGGATGGTAGCGAAGCAGTGCGCAAGAGCAGCCGCGTTCAGGATGTCCATAGAGCGGTAAAATATCCACTCCATCGCGGAAATCCTGCCACAGGAGCGCGGGATCGTTAAAGTCCCGCGCCAGGAAATCAGTCCAGATTAAATTTTTTTCCACGAATGACTCCCATGTAGTGCGATTCAGGTGTGCAGCGCCGTTAAGAGATCGTTTGAGTTGGCAACGGCGCCGAAAACGCCACCTTGCATTTTGATCATTTCCAGCGCCGCCACATGATTTTCCGGCAGGGTCGCCGCGCAACAATCCGCGAGCAGTACACATTCAAAGCCGCGATCATTTGCTTCGCGCATGGTGGTGTGTACGCAGACATCCGTGGTAATGCCGGTGAGGATTAAATTGCGGATGCCTTTGGTGTGCAGCACCAATTCCAGATCGGTGGCATAGAAAGAACCTTTGCCGGGTTTATCGATAATAACTTCGCCCGCGAGGGGCGCCAGTTCAGGAATAATTTCCCAACCGGGTTCGCCACGTACCAGGACCCGACCGCACGGACCTGGGTCGCCAATTCCCGCACCGATCTGCCGCGAGCGCCAGCGTTTGTTCGCGGGTAAATCAGCAAGATCGGTGCGATGTCCTTCGCGGGTGTGGATGATGTGGAAACCCTGCGCGCGCATCACCGGCAATAATTTTTGCAATGGCGCAATGGGCGCGCGCGTGAGTTCGATGTTGTAACCCATAGTGTCAACGTAACCACCTTTGCCGCAAAAATCCGTCTGCATATCGATAATAATCAGCGCGGTATTCGCGGGGCGCAGGTCGCCATCAAAGGGCCAGGCGTAGGGTGTGCTATTTAAGTGATGAGTTGCGTAATGAGTCGTGTAATGGCTCATAGAAGTTCCTTGAATCCTGACGAGAATTGACCCGCTCATACCGCGGGACTGTGCTCTAGCGTGCTGGGGATTTTGTGATCCACGGGGCTGTATTTGGCACAGGCAAAAAGCACACAGGCCACCGCGAGATAAGCCGCCGCAACCGTGGGCGATTCGGCAATACCAATCGCTTCTCCATGCATAAACCCGAAGAAGGTGAGCAGTGCGCTGGCAATGGCGAAATATCCGGCTTTGACGAAGTTGCGATCGATAATGAATACCGTGATGGCGCCAAGCATCAAACCACCCAGAATTGCACCGCCACCCAGCACCGATAAGCCCTCATATAAAACCCCGCTCTGCGCGAGCTTATCGATGCCAACCGCGGCAGCATTGGTCCCAGCGGCGCCCAACACGTTATCAATTTGCAATTTTCCCCAAGCGGCGAGGTGCGGCATGAGCGATACAACAATGGCAGGTGCATGAGATTTGGGTGTTTCCTGGAAGGCTTGGGAGCCGATCAACATGCCGATGTAGAGCAGGATGGGCGAGATGGCGACCAGCGGAATCGCGGAGGAAAAGACGGCGAGAATCCCCAGCCAACACAGTACTAACACGCTGATACCGGTGACGGCGGAATAACCGATTCGCCCGCCCATGGCTTTCCAGCCGGGGTGACCGATATACACCGCGTTGATAAAGGGATTGCCCATGCAGCAACCGATCAGACTGACAACGCCGTCCGCGGTGAGTACACGGGTGGTGGGGTAATCGTCGCCGGCGACCGAGGCGCTCTCGACGTTGTCCATGGCTTCCACCAAATCGTAAATACCAAAAGGAATCGCGGTGACGAGGATGATGCCGATAAATTCAAACCCGGAAAAAACATGGTTAACGGCGGGAATCGGCACGGAAAAGCCAAAGCTGGTCAGCGATGCGGTTAACCCTTGCAGGGTGAGCCCGCCAAAGTTGAGCCCGACGGCGGTTGAGCCCCAAGCGATCAGCGTACCTACGGCGATGGCCACCAACCCGGCGGGAATGCCTTTAAAGTAGCGTACGCCGCCAAACCAGCTGAGCAGGATGATCGCAAAACACACCACGCCGATCACTGGCGTCATAAACATTTCCAGGGCCGGACGCAGGGAAATAAATGCGATCGACACGCCAGCGAGGGTTCCTAGCAGCGCGGCGCGGGGAGTGATCTTGCGGATATAAGGTGCAACATAACCTCCGATGATCAACACAAAACTCTGCACGAACACCCAGGTGAGCCCCGCCTCCCAGCCCTTGATTGGATCGCCGGTGGCGAGTGAGATGGGCAGCATAATGACGAACACCACCACAAACATGTGCGGCACGCTGATGCCTGAGGGCAAGGCACATACATCGGTACGGCCAGTTTCTTTGGCGAGTTTGTAGGCCAGCCAGGCGTAGTAAAGGGTGCTCAGGCACATCATCAAACCCACCGCCGGTATGATGCGGCCAAACACAAGATCGTCGGGCATTTGTAAAACAAAGCGCAGCAATCCTGTAAGTACCAGCAGGTTCACCAGGATGTTTGTCCCGAAACCGAACAGGGCATTCCAGTCCCCCGGGGACCAAAGTTTTACCTTGCTATTTATGACCTTAATGTTCATGGCCTTACCCTCTTTCTGGTATTGATTCGCTAGCAGGAAATGACACGTTTTGGGTGAGCGCAGCGACCACAGCGGTGCTGTTGCTCACCCAGCCGAAAATGCCGCCTTGGGCAGACACCATAGCGAGGGCGACACGGTGGAACTCGGGGAAATAGGAGGCGCAGGCATCACTCACCACCACACAGCGGTAGCCGCGGTCGTTGCCTTCGCGCACGGTGGTGTGCACGCAGACTTCGGTGGTGACACCGCAAACCAGCAGGTTTTCGATGCGCTGCTCTTTAAGCACATCGTCCAGTTCAGTGCCATAAAAGGCACCTTTGCCGGGTTTGTCGATAATGATCTCGCCGTTGATGGGCGCCAGTTCGGGAATAATCTGGTGTCCCGGCTCACCTCGCACCAGCACTCGCCCCATAGGGCCGGGGCTACCGATACGCAATTCCGGTTTGCCGCGCATCACCTTGGCAGGTGGTGCATCGCTTAAATCCGGCAAGTGCCCTTCGCGGGTGTGGATCACTAACATGCCAATCTCTCGAGCGGTGTTGAGCAAAGCTTGGCAAGGGGCGATGGCGGAGCGCAGCAGGCGCACATCATTACCCAGGTTCGAGCCAAACCCGCCAGGTTCGAGGAAGTCGCGCTGCATATCGATAATCACCAGTGCGGTCTGCGTCAGAGATAAATCGATAGCTTCTGGTTGTGCGCTCAAACTGATCATGGTGGCCCCCCATTAAAAGCGATAGCGTGCACCAAGCCCCAGGGTGTGCCCTTTCTGCTCTACCCCGTCCGGGTCGTCGCTGGTAAAACCGGCGTAGAGATCGGCTTCTTTGCTGAGCGACAGGTTGTAGACGATGGTGTAGACGCTGCGGTCGAAGTCGCCGCTATCCGCGCTGGTGTCGGTGAAACCGTAACCGAGGTAAACCGCACCGGGTCCCGCAGCGATGGAGGCACTGAGTACCAGGGTGTCGCGGTCGATGTCACCGCTGGCGAGTTCATCGCGCATCATTTGGTACTGAGCGTAAATCGTGCTTTTGCCAATGTCGTAACTCACACCGACCAACGAGGTCGTTTGCTCGTCATCCGGGCCAAGGCCGGTGGCGCCGGTTTGGCTGCCGGAAATTTTCTGGGCGGCGAGAGTCAGGCCAACATTGCCCAATTTGAAAAACGTATTGGCACCAATTTTATTAGTGCTGGAGTCGCCCTGTTTCTCGCCAAAGGCATAAGCCAAGTTAGTGGTAAATCCACCTAATTCGGGCGTGGTGTACACCACCGAATCGCTCCAGCCAGTGTCGCCATAAAGTCCGCCTCCGCCATAACTCATCAGGATCATGGGAGAAAACGAAAAAGAGTCGCCAAAGGGATTAAAGGAAATCGCAGAGATAAAGTGAGCAGCCGCAACCCGCCCGATTTTCACCTCACCAAAGCTGCCACTCAGGCCGATATAGGCACTGCGTGCGAAAAAGATATCGTCTTCAAACCGACCAGCTTCGGCGGAATCGGGGCGAAAAAACATCTCCACAGCGGCTATGGCTTTCAGCTCATTGTTGATGATGTGCTCTCCATGCACACCCAGCCATGATGTGGTCATCCCATTGGATTCGACTCCCATGACGCTGTCACTATCAGCGCCAGCCCCTTGATAATCGCGCAGGTAAATATCCAGCTCACCCTTAAAGTCGACGGAAGGCTGGGCGATGGCGAACCTGGCAGAAGACAACAGAACAAGGGTGGTAGGTAAAGCAAGCGGGATGAAAATAATTCTCATGAAATGGTCCCTCGACTAACCGGTGGCTGGTCTGACACTTGGAATGAAATAGGAATTTAGAGCAACGTTGTATACAACGATGTGTTTAGCATCAGTTGTGCCAGATCGAAAAGCGAGCAAGCGAGGTGATTTAAGCAGATGAATTACTTGGAGTTTTTGCTGCAATTGGACGATGAAAGCGGAGATATTGGCAGCTTGGCTGTCCAATGCTCAGCACTAAATAAATGCTTGTGGCGACACGTTGCACCGCTTAAAGGCGAAGCGATAGCGAATCTCAGTGTCGGTTTACATGGGATAAGTGCTCGCCTACCATTCAAAACACGCGTGTCAGGCGCGATCAGCAGACGGAGCAGGTTTCTTTGACAACCCCAAAATCAGCCGCACAACTGGTGTACGACCAGCTCAAAAGAAAGATTATTGATTTTGAGATCTACCCCGGAACACGCCTTACCGAATCAGAGATCGCTGAAGATTTTCAAGTCAGCCGCACGCCCGTGCGCGCAGCGTTGCAACGATTGGAAACCGAGGGCCAAATTACCATCTTGCCGAAGCAGGGTTGTTTCGTACGCTCGGTGGATATAGAAACGATTAGCCAGTACTACGACGTGCGCATCATGCTGGAGGCCAGCGCCGTCGAACTCGCCTGCGATCATATGAATGATGAAGACCTGGATGCGCTCCAGGAAGATTGGAATGCAGAGCGTTTGGACGATGAATTAGATATGGAAGACATTAAAGCGCGCGAAGAAGCGTTTCACATCGGCATTGCGATCGGCAGCGGCAATCCGGTACTCGCCACTTATCTGCGCGATATCAACAACAACATCCGCATCCTACGCCGCCTGGGTTTTCCAGATCGCCAATCGGTCATCGAAACCTGCGAGGAACATTTTGGGATTTGCCAATTAATCCGCGAGAAAAATAAAACCCAGGCGCGCAAAGCCATGACCAAGCATATCCGCAAGAGCCAGGATCTCGCACGCAGCGTTACTCTCAGCCAATTGCAACAGGCGATCAAACGGCATAAGCCGTGATGCATTTAAGTCCATATGTTGAGCCAGCCTAGCCGTATATTAGAGGACTGCGTTTAGGCTTGAGCCCTTTGTCTCTGGATGTCGCAATGCGTTTGCAACAGGAACTTCAATTCATAGGCGCTTGGAGCGCCGGCGTATTAAGCGCTGGCGTTCTGTTTTTTGCGTTTTCGCAATCAGGCGTCAGTCCGCTGTTGTGGTTTTTTCTCTCCGGTTCCTTATGGATTTATTGTTGGTTACAAACCTGGCGTCGCCAGGATCTAAATCGCCCGGATATAGCAGCGTCTCCTTACAATGATTTTGGTTGGGCCAACCGGCTGACATTGCTGCGCGGCGGTTTGATTGCGTTGGCCGGTGGATTTTTATTTCAATCGCCTAGCGGCGTGGTCGCGTGGTTGCCGGGGATTTTGTATAGCGTTGCAGCGATATTGGATCGCACCGATGGCTGGGTTGCCCGGCGCAGTGGTAGAACCAGCGTGCTCGGCAAGGAACTGGATACGGAAATGGACGCCCTCGGTCTTTTGGTGGCACCACTGCTGGCGGTTACGCTCGGCAAATTCCATTGGAGTTTTCTCGCGGTCAGCGCGGCGTATTATATTTTTAGCGCCGGACTTCATTGGCGTCGCCGCCAGCAATTACCCGTTTATCCCCTGCCCCCCAGTATTTTGCGCCGCACTCTAGCCGGCCTGCAAATGGGCTTTGTTGCCTTCGTTCTGTTTCCGGTTTTTCCCGCTGAATTTACCCGAATATTGGGCGTGGCTTTTATGTTGCCGATACTCGCCGGGTTTTTCCTCGATTGGCTGGCGGTTTCCGGCAGGCTCGAAGTTGAGTCGCGGTTTTTCCGTCGCGCTGCTTATTTCGGCCAACAACTTTTTATTCCCGCGCTGCGCATCTGTGTCGGGCTGTTGATTATTGGCGGGGTTGTTTGGGGTGAATTGACCGCACTGACACTTTTGTTGGGAATTTTGATTGTCGTCGGCGCAGGCGCTCGCACTATGGCGGGCGTTTTTTTGGTCCTTAGCTGCCTGACATGGACATCCTTTTCCGCAGGAAATATTGCTCTGCTATTGCTGTGCAGTTGGATCGCGCTGCTTGGCGGCGGCGCGTTTTGTCTGTGGCGCGGCGACGATGAGTGGGTTGAGCGGCAGCACTAAGATTTACAGTTCCCTTCGATAAGCCGCCCAACAGGTAGCGTTTTCCCACAATTTAACCGTCAAGGACTGAGCGCCTTGTGCGGGTTTGATGGCGGTAACGAGTTTTTCGCAAAGAATCCGGCTGAAGTGTTCGATACTGGGATTGAGGCCAGCGAATTCCTCCTTGTCGTTGAGCAGCGCATCGCGAAAATAATCCACAATTTTGCCCAGCTCCGCTTCCACATCCACGATATCCACCAGATAACCGTGGCGGTCGAGATGGGCACCTTCAATGCTCACTTCGGCCACGTAATGATGCGCGTGGGGAAAATTTTCCGCGCCCCAGTCGCCTCCGATCAAATAGTGTTGCGCAATGAAGTCGCGAGTAACGGCCAGTGTGTACATAAATACATCCGATTATGATTGGGAATAAACAAACAGAATTTGCAGATGATTCTGCGGATTTTGATCGAGCTGCCGGTAGAGTTCCGGCGCTTGCGTCAAGGGTACGCGGTGGGAAATCCATTGGCTGGGCCGCACCTGTCGCAACATTTCCCAGGCAACGCTAAACCGCCGGGATTTATCCCAGCGGCCGGACAGCTCCGGCGCCAGAGTGCTGACCTGGCTGGTGATGATTTTTAAACGATTGCGGTGCGCCTCACCGCCGAGAAAAATAGGCGCGGATTTTTCGCCGTACCAACTGCCCACCACAATACGGCTTCCGAATCCACTGAGTTCGATGGCGAGATTAAGTGCTGCAGGCGCGCCGCTGACTTCGTAAATCAAATCCGCACTTTCATTTAAGTGTTCGCGCAATTTGGCGATATCCGCAGCGGAATCGGGATCGGCTACGAAAGTTACGCCAGTCTGCACGGCCAAATCGCGGCGCAACGCCAAAGCATCTGCGCCGACCAATTGTTGCAGCGGAAATTGTTTTAATACAGACGCGAGCAGCAATCCCACCACACCAAAACCTAAAACCGCAACGCGCTCACCCAACAAAGGTGCGCCATCGTGTACGAGATTGACGGCGGTTTCCATATTCGCAAGAAATACCGCGTCCTCATCTGCAACGTCATCGGGTATCGCGATTAATTGATCTGGTGCAGCGAGAAAATGACTGCCATGAGGTTGAAAGGCAAATACGCGTCGGCTAAGCCAATTTTTATCAACGCCTTCACCCAAACGCATAATTCTACCGACGCTGGCGTAGCCGTAGCG
>JBQGED010000313.1:0-7080 GCA_052039425.1 Sphingobacterium griseoflavum
AACTGCGTAGGTGCCGATACCACTGGCATTTACCTGCCGAGGCGTCACCTGCAACCAGGATTCGGAAGCCTGAACGCCGGTCACGCTGACGAGCCCGTTGCCGATGACCTCGACGCGGAGCATCTGCTCCGCCACATCATCCTCGAAGACCAAAACGCTGGTGTTTGTCACCAGCGCCGCCGTGGTACCCCCGGCGGCCAGCGCACGTGCGGCTTCCACCGCACGATAGGCATCTATCAGGCCGTAGCCATAGCTGTCATCCCGGCCGGTCTCGCCCTTATCGTCAGTGATGGTGCCGGAGGCCAACAGACTGTCGAAATCATCGGGCGTCAATCCAGGGTGGACCGACTTCATCAGGGCCACAATTCCCGCCACATGGGGCGATGCCATGGACGTACCCTGATAGAACACGTAGCTTTTATCTAAGCCGGAGGCCGACTCCAGCACCCCCGCACTTAAAATGCCGTCGGCATAGCCGTCGTTATTGCGATCGGCAGACATATTGCCGCCGGGCGCGGTGACGTCGACAAAGGGGCCGCGATTGGAATAGGGCGCGCGCTCACCGCGGAAATCGCTGGCCGCCACCGATACCACCCCTGTGTAAGAGGCGGGATACATGGGTTCCGTGGAATTCTCATTGCCGGCAGCCGCTATGACGAAGACACCGCGGTTGCGCACGGTCCGATACAGATCCTGGGCCATCTGAGAATAACCGCCGCCGCCCAGGCTGAGGTTGATGATCTGCGCTGGCTGTGCCGGCAGGGTACCGCTGTCATTCTCCATCCCGGCGGCGTAGCGCACGGCTTGCAGCACGTCGTAGCTAAGACCGCCGCCCCGCCCCATGGCACGCAATGGCATCACCCTGACCCCTGGGGCAACGCCAACACCGCCTTCCTTGTTGTTCAACGCCGCCGCCACAGTTCCAGCTACGTGGGTACCATGCCAGGAGCTACTGCCCACCTGCACGCTGTCACCCGGATCCGAGGGATCGGGATCAATACCGTCACCGTCGTTGGAGGTAGCCGTAGAGGAAATAAAGTCGTAACCCGGCACCAACTGGCCCTGCAGATCGGGATGGTTCATAAACACCCCCGAGTCCACCACCGCCACTATTACGTCTGAATTGCCGGTGGTGATGTTCCACGCTTGCGGCAGATTGATAGCGCCGTAATGCCACTGATATACGTAGGCCGGGTCGGTGGGCGTCAGCATGGAGCGCACGCGGTAGTTAGGCTCGGCATATTCGATATCGGGTTGCTGGCGCAGGCGTTTGATGGCTTTAAGTGTGCGCAACTTGGCCGCAGCAGTGGGATTCTTCTGCATGAGCTGCTTTTCAAAACCACTGTCGTTGGCGCTAAGCTGCAGCACCGCCTGGGTCTGCGGGTTTATGGAATTGAGAAACGCCAGCGCAGCGCGCTTGTCGCCGCGGTGAGTGGATTTTAGTTGCGCCTGCTCCAGCAGGCTTTGGCTGCGGACAAAATTGCTGTTGCGTTTGAATATCGCCTGATCGGGTTCGAAATCCACGCTCTGACCCGCCGCCTCAGGTCCGTTCACCAAGGACGTCTTGCCAACTTTGAGCAAATAGCGAGAGCGACCGGACGCCGCGTTGACCATGATGAGATAGCGCCCTTCCCGCGGCACCGCGATGGACTCGAATTCGCCTCTGCCTTCGGAGACGCCGACCACATCGTAGGTAGAGTGATCGATCAGGGACAGATCCAGATCCCCTTGGGCGAAGTCGACCACCTGCATAGAGACAAAATCCCCCTGTTTGAGCTCCACCGAATAAATATCATGAATGTCAGCTTCGAAGGAAAAAGCGTCGGACACTTGACCGGTTTGGGTTGCGGTGGCAAAACCATTGAGCAACACAGGGCTGGAAATTGATTGGTAATTGGCAGAGGTGTGACCGTCATTATCAAAGTAATCGGCAAAAGGATCGTTCACGTCGCCATCCACATCCGTGTACGGCATAGCCGTAATTACTCCGCCAATACGAAAGCGGGAATTAGCAGCAAGCGCGGTAATGGTGATGCTTTTCTCCGCGGTCAACCCGTCGTCATCGGTCACCCGCAATGTCACCGAATAATTGCCCGGCTGATTGAAGGTGCGCCGGACTACGGCGTCATTGGCCGTGTCCGAGCCGGGGAAGGTCCATTGATACGCGGCAATACTGCCATCGTCATCGTAAGATTTACCACCGCTGAACTCGACGGTAAACGGCGCTTCGCCGCGCTCCGCACTGACGGCAATCACTGCCACCGGAGGCTCGTTGGCGGTGATGGTCTGCTCCTGACCACCGCCGCACCCCGCGAGATGTAAGAATATCCAGGCCACAGCGCCAGTGGCCGAGCAAGAAGTTAATAGACGGGATATTGGCATAAATTTTCGGCTGTAACGGGCGACATTAGGCCGCATTGTTATTGGAAGCAGACTGCTTAGCATTCTGCAGGCCACCTGTAATCTATGCAGTGATAGACGACTCACTTAGGGGTAGTGATTGGATGATAAGAGGCGGGAAAAGATCCAAATTGGCGTCGACGATATCAGCAACAGAAGTTGGTCAAAAACTGATAGGTAAGGTAACGCGGAATGTACTGCCTCGGTCCACTTCGCTTTCCATGCCGATGGTTCCACCTAGCATGGCTACGAGTTCCGCCACCAATGCCAAGCCCAAACCGGTTCCCTGAATACCCTTGTTACGCTCTTCGGTCACTTGTTGATAGGCGCGGAATAATTTATCGCGCTGCTCCTCTGGAATGCCTATGCCGGTATCCCACACTTCCAGTACCAAACGGTGAGGCTCTGGTTGAAACGCTCGGGCTCCCACACTGCCTTCAGGCGTGTATTTAATGGCGTTGGCGATCAGGTTGAGCAGGATCTGCCGCACCTTGCGCGCATCTGAACGCACGTTCAACGCGGGGTCACACTCGCATTGATAGACAAGTTGTTTGGCATGCGCCAAGGTCATCACCTGTTCCTGAAACGAATCGAACACACTGGCTAGGCTGAACCTCTCCTCCTCCAGCGTCATTTTTCCGGCTTCAATCTTGGCGATATCGAGAGTGTCCGAGACCAGCTCATTCAGCTGCAAACCAGCGGCACGTATGGCGCGCAAGCTGGCTTGATCGCGCTCATTCAAGACTCCGTCCAAACGTCGCGCCAGAACTTGGGAGAAGCCGATGATGGCATTCAGCGGGGTGCGCAATTCATGCACCATCTTGGCGAAAAAATCCCGCCGCGCCGCGGCTTTGTCCTTCGCCAACTGGATCTGCGCCGCTTTCTGCTCAGTGATATCGAAGAGATAAGCCAGCACGGAGGGCTGGTCACCGGTCGCCAACGGATGGAAATGCCAGCGGTACCAATTGTCATCCACACGAACTTCCACATCGTTAATGACACTACCTTGGTGCCAGGCCTGACGACACAATGCCGCCAGCTCCTGCGGCCAGATACGCGCTGCGCCGCGGTCATCAAAGCCGTGCAATAGCAACTGTTCCTGCAGCGCAGGATTGCCAAACAGCAACTGGCCGTCGCAGTCAAATTCAGCAATAGGTGCAGGGCTGCACTCGACATACTCGGTGAATTTCACCATTTCGCGGTAGCTGTGAGTACGGGCACGGTTGTCGTAAAAACTCAGGATGCGCCCACCCGTCGGCAACGGACTCACGCGGTAATCCACACTAACGTTGATCCCCTTACGAGTGACCCAATAACTGCTGTGGATCTCGCCGGCGTTTTCCTCCCAGCACAACGGGCAGTCGTCTGGGGAATGGGCGCTGCCCCGGTCAGTGGGGCACAGCAGCGCGTGAAGGTGCCTCCCCTGGACTTCCGTAGTCACCCAACCCAGGAGTTCTGCGGCCTTGGCGGAAACGTATTGCACGTTGCAATCGGGGTCGGCAACCACGAGCCCGTCGGGCCAAGCGGCGAACCAGGACAGAGCCTCAGCAGCCAAATTGACGCCAGTAGAGGCATTCACATTGCTCATGACATTATCCAATTCTCAACTTCTCCTCAGACAGCACCAGGCGACGCCACTGTTGGCCGCCGGAAGTGTTGGGATCAAAGGCGCCTGTTATGGCGCGCCGACCGCCTATCGTCTGCCGCAGATCAACCAGCAGCGGCGGCTCCAGGACATGGCCCGCCGGGTCGTAATGAATCGCCACAAGCGGTTGCAAAGGTGCATCCGAATGGCGCTGGCGGACCACTCCCCGCTCACCGGTGTTCAGCAAAACTGCAGCGGTCGGAGGATAGATTCCCAGCAGACTGATCAGCGACGCCACCAGATGTGGCGCTAAAAGCCCGCGTTCAGCATCCAGATATAAAGAACGCAACGCATTGGTGGGTGTCATGCCAGGCTCGTCCGTCAGCTGGTGAACCCGCTCTTCGTAGGTGTCCACCACTATAAGAAACTGACTGAGTGGGTGAATCTGTTCGCTGCGGAGCCCCGCTGGATAGCCGGAACCATCCAGCAGTTCGTGGTGTTCCGCCACTATCCGCCGAGTCAGTTCCGGCAATTCCGAATGGCTGAGAATCTGGTTGCCGATGAGTGTGTGCTTTTGTACTAGCGCCCGTTCGGTAGAGGTATAGCGCGTGTGTCTACCAATCAGATTCAGGGGCAACTGCGTCCAGCCCGCTTCGTGCAGCAAGGCTGCCAAGCCCAGCTGTTCTCGCTCCATTTCGGGAACTTGGCGCAACAGCGCCAGATTCAACACCAGGCAAAAGGTCCCGAACACGTGATCCGCGAGCTTGTGTGCTTTGCGGCTGAGGTGGATTAGGCTCATCAGCGCTTGGTCGTTGCGCTCAAGACTATCCAGTGTGCGATCGACCAAAGGTATCAGTTCCGCCGTATCGACAGGTGCGCCGACTTCCAGCGCCCTGGTGAGATTTTCCACTGCCTTTTTGATTTCACTGCGCAGCTTGATCGCGACCTGCAACTCGCGGTCAAAACTGGCGTTGATGATGGAGGCCGGTGCTTCGGCGACGTCCTCTGCCGGCATGGAAGTCTCCGGTGGTGACATTGCAGGTGGTGGCATTGCAGGTGGTGACATTGCAGATGGAGCTTCCACTTCCGGTTCCAATGCCACAGCATTACTTCGGACCGGGTCTATGGTCACCATCTTGACCCCAGCCTGCCGCAAAGCCTGAATATCCGCCACGTTTTTGATCGCGCGGGTATGACTCAGGAACGGGCTGTCCAGCCAGGAAATATCCAGCTTGGTAACCAACATCCCGACGCGAAGATCCTCAATAGCTATGACTTTTTGGTGCTCGGAAGACATGGGGCTCAAATCGGCAATAGCGCCTTTAAAGTCTAGCCAGCGCCGGCTCCTGTGCCGCACAAAACCGATGGATGGGCAAGCTTGGCAAAAAAAGGCGCGAAACACCTGAATCAGATGATCTGCTGGTTGAGGAGGATCAATGACATGGCATAGGCAACAGACTGAGGTGGAGTTAACGGGTTCTCATTTGCTTCGGAACCCTATCCCGCAGCTGCGGACTAACGAAGGCGCCCGTGGCGGAGTGAGCCTTCTGTTATTCGACACCGCGGTTGTTATAGCATAGGGTTCGTCGGACCGGATTAACCGGACGTTGCGCGGTCCACCTCGACGAATGGGGTGGAGTTTCCTAAACTTTTTCGATACCGGCGCTGCAACCACGTTCTACGCGTGCAATATGCCCGACCAGGTGATTATGACTTTCTCTTCAAGCTCAATTTCAGGATCTAATCAATTGTTGTTCGCTCGTCTTTTCTGGTGTGTGCTGTCCACCACCCTCGCCCTGGAAAGCTTTGCCGCCACCACGGCCACACCGACACTCGAACCCACCAAAGCGCAGTCGGTCACGACCATCGACATCATGGATAAATTGTCCAAACGGCATTACCGCAACCTGCCGATTGACGACAAACTGTCTGTGGAATTTCTCGATAATTACTTGAAAACCCTGGATCCCGGCCGCCTCTATTTTCTCCAGACCGACATCGACAACTTCATGAAGGATAAGCTCCAACATGATGATTACATTAAAAAAGGTGATCTAAAGCCGGGCTTTGAGATTTATCGCGTTTATCAGAAACGCGTGGTAGACCGTCTCGAATGGGTACTGACCCAGTTAGACAATCCCAAAGTCACCTTTGAATTCAAAGGCGAAGACTCGGTGGAAATGGACCGCGAAAAAGCCCCTTGGCCACGTGACCGCGCCGAAGCGGATGACCTATGGGACAAACGCCTCAAGCTCAGCGTGCTGAATCTTAAACTCGCCGGCAAAAATGTCGACGAAGCCAAAGTGACGCTGCAACGTCGCTACAAAAACCAATTGCACCGCACCACTCAGCAGAACTCTCAGGATGTGTTTGAAAGCCTGATCAACTCACTGACGGTGCTCTACGATCCGCACACCAATTATTTTTCCCCGCGCACCTCCGAGAATTTCAATATCAATATGTCCCTGCAGCTCGAGGGCATAGGCGCAGTGTTGCAGTCTGAAGATGAGCACACCAAGGTCGTGCGCTTGGTCGCTGGCGGCCCCGCAGATAAACAAGGACAGCTCAAACCGGCGGACAAAATCGTCGGCGTCGGACAAGGTATGGAAGGCGAAATCGTGGATGTGGTGGGTTGGCGCCTGGACGAGGTCGTCGACAAAATTCGCGGCAAAAAAGACACTTTCGTGCGAGTGGAAGTGCTCACCGCAGATGCCGCTCCCAAGATAGTGCCCATCCGCCGGGGCACCGTAAAACTGGAGGATCAGGCAGCGCAAAAAGCGGTGATCGAAATCAGCGACGGCACCAGCAAACGCAAGGTCGGCGTCATCGATATTCCAGCGTTCTACCACGACTTCGAAGCTTATCGCCGCGGTGATCAGAACTTCCGCAGCACCACCCGCGACGTAGCCACACTACTGCGCGAGCTGCAGGAGGAAAATGTCGAAGGCATTATTCTGGACCTGCGCAATACCGGGGGTGGATCTTTGCAAGAGGCCACCATGTTGACCGATCTCTTTATCGATCAAGGTCCGGTGGTCCAAATCCGTGAAGCGGACGGCCGCATTTCACAACACAATCGCTCGCGTTCGCGGGCG
>JBQGED010000314.1:0-4187 GCA_052039425.1 Sphingobacterium griseoflavum
TTATGGGTGGCGAGGACTTTTTTAGTAACGGCATTCACCTGAATTGCATTGAAGCGGCGGACAGCCCCGCCGACGAATCCTGGGCCAATATCAACGCCATCGACGATGTGGTGTTGGAAATCATCAATTCTCCCAACCATCTGACGATTGCCGCTGTGCGCAACAACGCCGGCGCCGGCGGTGCCATTCTGCCCCTCGCCTGCGACCGCGTGGTCATCCGCGACGGCGTGGTGCTGAATCCGCACTACGACAATATGGGTCTGTACGGGTCGGAATACTGGACCTATTTACTGCCGAAAAAAGTCGGCTCGGAACTGGCTTTTGATTTCGCCCGCGATTGCGACCCCATGCTGGCGGTGGAAGCGTTCAATCACGGTTTGGCGGATATGTTATTCCATGAAAACTGGGACGCATTCCACCAGCAACTCTTTGAGCTGGTCGAAAGAGTGTCCGAAGGATCCGATTACAAGGAAGCGCTGACGGTCAAACAGCGGGAGCGTGCCAGCGACGAACTCGAGAAACCCCTGGACGACTACCGGCAGCATGAGCTGGAGAGAATGCGCGCCACCTTCTATAACACGCAAAGTCGTTACCACTGCGAGCGCAGAGAGTTTGTCTATAAAGGCAAGGTTCCCGAACACTTGTTGGAACAGGACAAAGTGTATTCCTGAGGCCTAGTATCGGGGTCGATGTTTACTCCTGTGCCATGGAGGGCACAAATTTCCCGCTCGCCCTGCCCTGTTATAGAATCCCGCTCTTACCGACAGCATCTACTAATACTATTCCCGCTCGACCGGGTGATGTACGCTGCCGTGATCACACAGATCAGCGACCATGCCGAAGGCTTACAGGGCTGAACTGACACAACGCCGCATCAGGCCGGGCTTCCTACCCGCCCGCAATCGATTAACAACAAATAAGAGCAAACGACATGTCTCTTTTTTCACGCTTGTTCAAATCCAAACAACCGGAAACCATCGAGCAAAAACTTGCCGCTCTTGAGCAATGCAGCCAGGAGCAACTGGCGCAGCACGCGCTTCACGGGGACGTGGAGCAGGTGCGCGCGGCAGCGATCAGAAAACTCGAGTTTAGCGATGCACTGGTGAGCCTAGCGACACAGCAAGACACGCCCAACGCCCTGCAAAGCGTCGCGCGTAAGCGCATCGGCGAACTCCTCGATACCGGCAAACTTACTGTGGCCCAGCTCGGCCAACGGGTTAACGACCAAGCCCTGCTGCTGGCGTTATGCGGGTATTCCAGCCAAGCCGGGGTCGCGCTGCTGGAGCAGATCAATAACGAAAACCTGCTACTCGAAATCGCCAGCAGCGGCAGCACCACCCAATTGCGCCAGGCGGCAGCGCTCAAGTTGGAGGGGCGGACGGTGCTGGAGCAATTGGCCAAACAAGCCATGAACAAGGACAAAGCCGTCTACAAAATCGTGCGCAGCAAGCTGGAGGTATTTAAAGAGGAAAAGCAGAAAGAAGCGCACATGACAGCAGAGATCAATGCCATCTGCGGTCAGGCCGAGCAGCTTGCCAAACGCAATGTCGATGACATTTTCGAAGTGCGCAAAAAACAAATTGAAAACGCCTGGCACAACTTCGCGGAAAAAGCCTCCACGGAGGCTCGCCAGCGCTACCAGCAGGCCATGGATAAATGCCAGCAAAAACTCAATGAAATACTGGAGCAGGAGAAAATCAAACAGGCGCTGCTGGCTGCCGAGCGCGAAGCCAAAAAAGAAGTGCACAATGCAGTGGCAGGGTTTCGTGAATTGATCAACAAACTCTATAGCCAGCCCAATTCCGACGAATTAAACAATGAACTCCAGCAACGCACACGCCAGTCGGAAGAAGCTTTACAGGATGCTCAAAACAAAGGATTGGAAATCAAAAAAGAAAAACAACATCTAGAAGAATTACGCTCGGCCGCGACTAATCTCGCACGCCAAATTCAACAACACGGAGCCTTTGAGCAACTGCTGGAAAAGCTGCGCCACTCCAGTGATGAACAGGGCCAGAAAATTAAGTCCGCCATCGAGGCTATGGCCGCCAATGCGAAGGCTCTTAAAGATGCCCCAACGCCCGAAATCGTTATCCGCGGACGCGCGCTTATCGACGAGTGGGGCACTAAAGCTAAAGCACAGGCCGATCAGGCCAAGCAGGCAATTCGCGATAGCGCCGAGCTGATCCGCAAAGGCAACTGGGCAGTGTCCCAAGGCTATGTCGGCCGTGCACGCGCTATTTTCCACGAACTGGAAACCAAGCTAGGCAATATCGAGCAACTGCCTGCACATATCAGTCAAAAATTCGAAGATTTGAAACTGGCCATTGAGAAACTGGGTGATTGGCATCAGTTCGCAGTGACGCCCAAAAAGGAAGAACTCGTCAAACAAATGCGCGCACTAGAAAGCAGCGATCTACACCCGAAAGATTTGGCCGACAAAATCCATGCACTGCAAGAATCCTGGAAAGAGCTGTGTCGCGGCGGACAACACCAGGATGAATCGCTCTGGCAGGAATTCCACGAGGCTGCGCAAAAAGCTTACGAGCCGTGCAAACGCCACTTTGAGGAACAAAATCAAATCCGCGAACATAACGCAAAACTCCGCCGCGTTTTATTGGAGCAGTTGACACAATATTTGCTGGACTACCATTGGGACAACGCCAATTGGAAAGAGGTGGAAAAAACGCTGAGAATCTCCCGGGAAGCCTGGAGCAGTTATTGGCCGGTACCGAGAAAGGATGTAAAAGAATTGCAAACCTCTTTTGATGGAGTGATGGACCAGCTGTACGACAAATTGAATCAGGAATACGAGCGCAATCGCCAGAAAAAGGCCACCATTGTGGCTGAGGCGAAAAGTTTGCTGGATATCGGGGACACCATCAGCGCCATCGAGTCCGCCAAAAAACTGCAGGCACAATGGCAAGGCACCGGTCAATGCAAACGCAAAGATGATCAGGCTCTCTGGCAAGAATTCCGCTCATGCTGCGATGCCATATTTGCCAAGCGGCACCAGGAGACAGAGGCGCTAAAGGAGGAACGCCAAGCTGCCAAGCACCATGCCGAGACGATTATTCAGCAGTTGGAAGAAATTCTGACAAAGAATGGCGACAAGTTTTTCAGTGAGAAAGCCCGTACAGAAAGCCTACAAAGTGAATTTCAAGCCATTGGTGAACTGCCGCGGGAGAGCGCTCGCGCCCTAATCAATCGCTTTCAGGAGCTGATAGAAGCCATCAATGCCAAAACTCAGGCCGAGAGCAAAGTCGCAGTCGCCCACGCTTGGCGTGAAGCTTTTGCAATCGCGGATAAGGTGCGCCAATACGAAATCGGACTATTGCAGGCAGACCCGAGCGCAATCACTCTGAACACCGTGCAAAGCCTTATTTCTGCCGCCACCTTCAAGTGGCCGCACGAGTCCAAAGATATTCTCGAACAGCGCCTCATCGACGCCGGTACTCTGACGCCACAGCAGCGGGCCGATGCGGAAAACAAGCTTCGCACCTTGTGTATCCGCGCCGAAATCCTCACCGGGCGCGCCACTCCCGAAGAGGATAAATCCCTGCGCATGCAATATCAGGTGGAGAGCCTGAAACAGAACTTTGGGCGCGCTCAGGAAGCTGGCGATCAGACTATGATCGAACTTTTCAGCGAGTGGCTGGCAGTTCCGGCTGCGCCGGACGCGGCCTACGCCAAATTGCAGGACCGGTTCCTGCGCAATTGGCTCACCTGATAGGGCGCGCTTCGCGCTTGCATTCCTATCGGTTTCCGGTATGATTTGCGCCTCTTCGCCGGGCCCTGCCTAGTGATTTCGGAGCGTAGCGCAGCCTGGTAGCGCACTACACTGGGGGTGTAGTGGTCGTGGGTTCAAATCCCGCCGCTCCGACCAATTCCTCTTCTATTTCCGAAAAACCTTTGGAAGTAGAATCACCGAAGCCGGCCTTTTGCTCTGTATCCGATCCCCACGGATCCACATTGTCACATCAAAGATCGTGTCGCCTGTCTCCTCAGTTTTTGATTTGGTTTTAGTTCCGGCTGCGGCGAATTGAAATCACCACCAAAAAGCATACGCCCTCTGCTTCCCACAATTTCACGTTTTTCTGCACGGTGCTTTACCGCAAGGCAAACTTATCCGCTTTAGAGGGTATTTCTGTCTCGGGTCGGCGGTATAACGCGCAACGGTTATATCG
>JBQGED010000315.1:0-5724 GCA_052039425.1 Sphingobacterium griseoflavum
ATCCTTACGAATGCACTCACTGCTTTGGCCGATAAAACAATGAATCTCACTGTCACTATTACAGAATCTATCGCGTATGTTTCCACCGCTACCGACAATGTAGCAATCAGTCTGCGTGAGATGGGGTGACAGGAGCTTATGCTCCTGGCTAGCCCGCCGCTGCTTATTATTTTGCGGTTTTATTTTTTATTCTTTTGGTAAATAGGTCTGGTTTGTCGGATACCTTGAGCTCAGCGCGCCCCAAGGCCCCTGATTCTGGTTTAATGTATTTGCTTAAAGTGACCGGAGTGTTGCTTACTCTATTGGCAAGCTTTAAAAATTCATTGGAATCTGCTGCAGACTTAAAGCCATATTTAATAATGACTTCGTCTTCCTTGCGGAGCACGTCGAGAATAACAATGGATGCTGGCTTCTCTGCTTGCAGGCGGCTAAGCCAATCCGTGTTTTTCGATTTTTCTTCAAGCGATTCTTGAAGCGAATTCTTAGGGCAAGGCTTGTCTGAGTAACCTATCTTCCCATCTGGTTGCGTGCATTTATATATCTGTGCCGACGCAAATATTGGAAAGGCCAATAACGCTATTGTGGCAAAAAGTTTCATATTTTAATTCTCCGCTGTTTGGTGTTGGTTATGTCTTCCATGAGAAGAAATTGGAGAGAGCTTTGTCAGTTTAGGGCGTTATATCTAGCTTGAATATAGGATGAACTTGATGAGGGGATAGAGGGGCGGTTCTTCGGCCCCTTTTATACTTGACGCCTAATCAACGCACCAAATCATCAAAAAACTGAAACACATCCGGCAGCACCAGCGGCACCATGCCGGCGTGGTCGGCGTTGACTTCTTTATAGATGACATCAAAATTCCGCTCTTTCAGCCAGTCGCGCAACACTCGGCTGCCGGTTAATGAGGGGGTGGCGCCGGTGCCTTCGGTCACTAGGAGTGGCATGGTGCTTAGGTTTTCCCAGGGGTAACCCTGTGCCTGCACAAACGGGCCGGACATTGGCGCTAAACCTGCCCAGTAGCTGGAATATTTAGCGCCGATGTACCAAGTGCCGCCGCTGCCCATGGAGTGCCCGGTAAGGAACATGGCCTTGTCATTAATCGGGTATTCGCCGCGTACCAACTCAATGACGTTGATAACGTCCCGCTCGCTGATGGCTTCCGCCGCTCTTCGCTCTGCCGTGATGCCGGCGAGCATTTTTGCGGCCTCCTCGGGCTGGCCAAACACCGCAGGCAGGCGAATCATGGTGCCGTACGCGCCGCCATAGCCCAGTGCCGAGAGCAAAACAAAGCCGTGTTGCTCCGCCAGCCTCGCCATCTGCCGATTGTTCTGATCGACATAAGAGTTTTCATCGTTGCCCGCACCGTGTAAGAACACCACCAACGGCAGGGTGCTGACGCCATCCCAACTGCTCGGCACCACGAGGCGATAACCCACTTGCGCGTTGGCCTCCGGGAAATAATAACTGCGTCGTTGATCACCTTTGGCTCGCCAACCTGTCGCCCCCGGCCTCAAGGTGTTTTGGGCGAATGCTCGGGCGGCCTCAATTTGCGTGGCGGCGTCCAACGTGGTGCCAAACGCCACTGGCGTGGGTGCACTGAGCTCACCGTTGTAATCGCCGATATGCAGCCAATCGAGTTTTGCACCGGGCAGCCCGCCGACGCTAAGACGAATGACCTGCAACCCAGGCTCTAGATAAACCGTGCCCAGAGCAACCGTTCTAAAAGCCGCCTCGTCGCCTGTATAAGGCACCTCTACGGTCGCAAGATGCGTGTCGCACTGACTTAGCTCCAGAGTGCGGCCAGCACCCGATGCGCCCACTCTGGCGACCAACTCGTACTCGCCTGCAACCGCAACATTGATCGTGTAATCCAGATGCTCACCTGCGGTCGTCTCGACCAACGCATAGCCCCCATCGATTGCCGCAATATCCACGGGCGAATCCCGATAGGCGCCGCCTTCGTTCTGTGGCGTTGAATCTTGAAAACTTTCCACATCGAAATCTTCGGCTTCCACTCGCCCAGGCAGCTCACTCGGGCTGCCCTGCCAGGCATTCGCGGCGTCACCTGGGCATGTGTGACTGGATGCTCCTGAGCTTGAGGATGATGAGCTAGAGGAAGATGAACTGCTGGAAGACGAAGAGCTGCTGGAAGAGGAGGAACTGCTGGACGATGAAGAGCTGCCGTCGCCGCCATTGTTACCGCCGCAACCACTCAGCGACAACATAAAAGCCAACAGCAAGGGTGAGGCGCTTTGCCAGCGGCGCGGAAATGTGTGAAGAGAGGTCATGCAAAATACCTTATGGTGAGGCCACGGAGATAAAGAGGTTTAGCTGACCGATTGTAAAGGTCGGCCCCAGCGGGTTCAGTTACGCACTGCACACCCTTTAAATAAACATCGGACCCGATAGGGCGCCAAAGCTCATCATCTGATAGTCGAACCAACACGCCAAAGACAAAGAATCGAGCGACATGGCGATAAGCGTTTGTTGCTGGCCGGTTTTTTTATGAAGGAATCAATGCGTCGCCCATAAACTTGATGAACATAAATTCCGTTATTTGATTCGGAATTTTGGCGTTCTATTTATAAATAACGCGCTAAAAAAGTTTTTATTCTTCCTGTGGTTGCTATCAGGGTAGGCATATGTTAATCCTTTCGCCGCTATTCATACGCCTGTCTCAGCAGCGAGAAATATAAATGAGCACTCAAATAAAATTCTGTTTATGGGTATTGCTGGCGCTGTGCGGCTTACCTGGTTATTCCGTCGCTAAGGTTGCGCTTTTTCCGCTCGCCGACGTGCGTCTGCACGACGGCCCCTTCAAAGATGCCGAGCAGACTAATTTGAAATATCTGCTCGCTTTAGAGCCTGATCGCCTTCTCGCGCCCTACCGCCGGGAGGCGGGATTGCCGACTGTGGCGGAATCTTATGGCAATTGGGAGTCGTCGGGGCTGGACGGTCATATCGGAGGGCATTATCTAACCGCGCTCGCGCTCATGTCTGCGTCAACCGGTGACGCGATTTTACTGCAACGTCTGAATTACATGATTCAGGAGCTGAAAAAATGCCAGGACAAAATTGGTACCGGGTATCTCGGCGGAATCCCCGGTGGCAATGATGCCTGGACGGCGTTGGCTAAAGGCCACATCAAAGTCGACAATTTTTCCCTCAATGACAAATGGGTGCCCTGGTATAACCTTCACAAGACCTTTGCCGGCTTGCGTGATGCCTATGCTTACGCCGGAAATGAAACAGCAAAACACATGCTGATCCGGTTGTCCGACTGGGCATTGCAGTTGACCGCCAACTTGAGCGACGAACAAATGGAGCGGATGCTACGTGGTGAACACGGTGGCATGAATGAAATATTTGTTGATGTGTGGGAGCTCACGGGCAATGAAAAATATCTGGCGCTCGCCAAGCGATTTTCCCACCGCCAGCTGTTGAATCCGCTAATCCAGCAGCGCGATGAATTGACCGGTATGCATGCCAATACTCAAATCCCCAAAGTGATTGGTTTCAAGCGCATCGCCGATGCCACACATGACGGTAAATGGAATGATGCCGCCCGGTATTTCTGGGAGACAGTTGTGAAGAAGCGTAGTGTGGCGATCGGCGGCAACAGTGTGAGAGAGCATTTTCACGCGGAAAATGATTTTCAGCCGATGCTGGAGGATGTAGAGGGTCCGGAAACTTGCAACACTTACAACATGTTGAAGCTGTCCAAATTGTTTTACGAATCCTCCGGTGATTTGAAATACCTGGAGTTTTATGAGCGCGGCTTGTACAACCATATTTTGTCCTCGCAACATCCAACCACTGGCGGCCTGGTTTATTTCACGCCCATGCGTCCAAACCATTACCGGGTTTATTCACAGGCGGATAAGGCAATGTGGTGCTGCGTCGGCTCGGGCATCGAAAATCATGGAAAATATGGTGAGCTGATCTATGCTCACCATGGCGACCACGTTTACGTTAACCTGTTTGTCGCTTCCACTCTGGATTGGCGAGAACGCAAAATAAAATTGCGGCAGGAAACACAGTTTCCGGATATACCGAACAGCACTGTGCACGTCGACGGCAGTGGAAAGTTCGTCATGAATATTCGCTACCCGGAGTGGGTTGCGCAAGACGGTTTGAGGTTGCGTGTCAACGGCCGGAAAATAAAAGTAACCGCAAAACCGGGAGACTATATTCAGCTTCGCCGACATTGGCGCAACGGTGACAAGGTGAGTATCGATTTGCCGATGCAGACACGCCTTGAATCGCTGCCGGATCAATCCAACTATTATGCGGTTGTGCATGGCCCCGTGGTGTTGGCGGCGAAAACGCAGCCGTTTCCTGCGGAGAAACTGCAATATTTCGCTGATGACAGCCGTATGGGTCATATTGCCAATGGACAACTGTGCCCATTGGAATTTGCGCCAACCTTTGTCACTGATGACAAAGACTTTCTAAGCAAAATTGTTCCGGTGACAGGCAAGCCTCTCACTTTCCGCGCACCGGTAATGACCGGTGACTATGCCGGTGAAGTGGACCTTATTCCGTTTTTCCGTTTGCACGAGTCCCGCTATACGCTTTATTGGCCGATGGTCGGCAAGAGCGAATTTGCGTCTTTACAGGCAGCGAATCGCGAGCAGGAAAAAGCCCGTCTTCACCTCGATGCCATAACCATTGATAAAGTGAGTCCCGGTCAGCAGCAGCCGGAGTCGGATCATTTTGTGCAGTATGAAAACAGTGACACCGGTATTTATCAGGGACGCCACTGGCGGCACGCCGAGGGGTGGTTCAGTTACGTAATGAACGATCCTAAACATGAGGCCAGAACGCTACGCGTAACCTATTCTTCAGGCGACGTCGGAAGGCGCTTCACGATTGTGATGAACGACCAAGTCATCGCCGAAGTGGAATTGCAGTCTGGTAATAAAGGTACTTTCTATTCCGTGCAATATCCGCTACCGCACGCATTGGTGGCGTCCGCCAAGGACGGCAAACTGGTAACAAAATTTATTGCACACAAGAATTCCATTGCTGGTGGTATTTTTGATCTTCGCTTGCTGCGTCACGGCAAATAATTTTAAAAGGAAGTGTGGCTGATAAGGGGGAGGCCAGGCGCTGTCTGAGTTTATTGGAAAATGGTTGATTTTGCCGCCGCTTGCGGGATGCAAAGGATGTGAATTGCATAGCGAAACAGAGATTGTGAGCCATCCGGTGCAAAGGGATAATCCTCCAATACGAACAAAGGCCGTTTGGAGCGAAAAAATGAAATCCTTAAATTTGGCACTTGCGGCTTTAGCCATGGTGCTTAGCGGGTGCGGCGGCACCTCTGGCTCATCGTCTAGCACTTCCTCCTCCAGCGGCGCTGCGTCTAACAGTTCTTCTTCTAGCAGCTCGTCTTCCAATAGTTCATCTTCAACGAGCTCATCATCGAGCAGTTCCAGTTCGTCATCCTCGTCCGGATATGCCGCCAGTGCCAGCGATGCGCTGACGACGGAAGCGTTAGCCGATCGTTCGGTGGTATTCGACACAAATGCGCCGGGCATCAATAAATCCATTCCCATTTGGGGTTTGGATACAGCCTGGGTGAGCGAAAGTAATATTCGACGCGGAGTTGCTTTTATGGGCGCCGAGCGGGTGGATGTGGTGCGGATTTCGTTTACGCCGACCGCAGCGCTGGTGAATGGCCAGCTGCAGTCGGAGCAGTATGCATTGTTAAACCAGCGCCTG
>JBQGED010000316.1:0-5907 GCA_052039425.1 Sphingobacterium griseoflavum
CAGTTGATATGGCGGGCGAGGCTGCCAGAAATGCGGGTGGCGTTGCGCCCCAGGCGGCACTGCCAAGCCCGCGCGTCATTGCGGCGCTTCTCCACGGCGTTAGGCAGAACGTCCTCGGACGAATAAAACCGGGTGCGGTCGTCGGCGAAACGGCGGAACAGCCCCAGGTCCTCGTGCTGAACCACCACGTGGTGGGGCACGGAATTCAGTGCAGACAGCTGTAAGGAATGATTCAGCAGGGAAAAATGCGTGCGGTCGGCCGCCCAGGTGACCGTCAGAAAAATCATCTTGGGCTTGGCGTCTACCATTAGCGGCCAAACCATTTGCGCAGTTTGGTTTCCGTGCTGTTAAGCCATTTGAGCGGCGCGCTGCCCTGCAGCGGGTAATAAATCCACGGCTGCACAATTTCTCCGTTGCGCACCTGTAGAAAATCCTCCGCATAGGGAATCGCCGTGGCGGGGCGGTTGATAAATGCGTGATTCTGCTCCGGCGTCATGGGTATCAGCGGATAAAACCCGCTGCGCCGCCGCTCCTGCGCTATACGCAATGCCAGCGTCTGCTTTTTCCCGCGAAATGCCGGCACGTTCGGCAGCCAAGCCGCAAAAGGATCGCGCCAGTACGCCATTTGCCCGAGTCGCTCCCGCGCCTGCCGCTCGTTCCCTGATTCACGCGTTATGAATTGCCAATTTACTGCGCGCAGGTCACTCACGCGAAACAGACAAATATCGGAGTAATAAGCACCGGCACTGTTTTTCAGCCGATCCACGTAATACACCCGGCGCTGTTCGTCGTAGCGGGTGAGCGAGTGGTCGGTTTTTTTATTGCAGCCGCGCATAAACGCCGGCTGGATAAAACAGGGTTTCGTGGAAACAGCAAAAAATTGCGCGAGCTGCTGAATATCGTCTGGCGACAGCGGCCGCACCAGTTGCGTGTCATCCTGCAGAAAACAGACAAGATCTTCCGCATTCGACATCACAAACGCAGCCTGCATATTGGCGTAAAGACCGCCGTGCTTGGTCTGCTCGCCATTTTCGTCTGCGGATGGGTAAACCACTTGGTGGCGCTGTGACAATTCCGCAAGGATGCGCCGGGTTTCCGGATCGGGTGAATGGTCATCAAAAATCCGAATAGAACATTGCGGTGCGCAGTGTTCGATGGAAGCGACACAGTTCTGCAGAAATTCGCCGCGGTTGTAGGAAAAAATCCAGAAAACCAGGTCGCTCATGGCATCAGCCTTTCAGCTTCGCCACCGCGCGCCGAATTCCGCTGCGCACACCGGTATTCAGCGCGCTGCCGGTGTAGCGGCCTTTGAAGACATGGCGGATGCGATATACGCCCGGAATATCCAAGGGCGTGCCCTGGCTGCGCAACAGCCAGCGAAAGGCGCGGTCCTCGTAGGCTTTGCACCAGGTTTCGGAGGGGCGCTGGTAATAACTGAGTGAGTCGCAGTAGCCACAGGCGCGGGCGACATCACCATGGGTTATCTGCAGCGGACCGGTGGCGCGGCTGCGGCGGAATTCATCGAACTGGCTGGTATCCACATCCACCACCTGCAAATTCTGCCAGTCGATGGCGAGCATGGGGTCTTCGTTACTGAGCAACGAAGTACAGCGCTCAACGCGGGGATACACCAGCACATCGCGGCGCCCCCGCAATACCTTGGCGAGTTCATCCAGGCAGTTGTCGCGGAACATCAAATCGCAATCGGTAAACCAGATCCAATCAGCCTTGGTATTCAACGCCGCCTGATTCCGGCCGATGGCTCGGCGGAACAATGCCTGACGCGGCAGCTCGCACCAATTCCAGTGCACGTTAGGTACTGGCAGGCCGGCGAAAAAATTCAGCAGTTTGACGGTGTGCTCGTCCTCACGGCAGTAATACACCGTCATAGTGATGTGCGCATTCTGCGGCGGAAAACGCACCAGCGAACTCAATTGATAAATCAGAAAATGCGCATATTTCCAGCAGTGGCTGACGATTTCGATATGCAGAGTGCCGGTTTTGGCGGCGCGCTCGTTTTCGTCCGGGATTTTTTTCAGAAACCAGCTCGCTGGAATCCAACCGCCTGCGGCAAAACGCAAAAAACGGCCCACCAGAGGGTGATACCAGCGGTCAGGGGGAACCGGAAACTGCGTCATAGAATTCCCTCGGATTGGGCCGGCGGCGAGAGGTGGTGAAGTTGTGGCCGGCATGATACCCAAGTAAAATCCGCCCCTCAATCGAATGGCGGAACCTGTTCCGCGCTGCCCTTCTCGCCAATTCCGCCGCCCGCGCGCGCCTGCCACGCTTATGACCCAGTCTTCATACCTTCAGACCGAGCAGGGCTTCGACTCTTTTTTGTGGAATCTGCAGGTGCTGCCCGAGGCGGATCCCGCACTTTTCGCCGCGCAGAAAGAGCCGCTGCAGGAAAACACCCTGGGACGCGGCACCGCAGTCATGTTCCACTACCGCGATCTCGAATTAGTGCACCGCCACTATCAGCGCGGCGGTCTGGTCCGCCATATCAGCCGGGATATTTATGTTGGCAATGCGCTCGAGCGAACTCGCATGTGGCAGGAATTCCACCTGCTGCGCGAGCTTTGGGATTTGGGTCTGCCGGTGCCGCAACCGGTGGCCGCACGCTGCACACGCATTGCACCATTTTTTCATCGCGGCGATCTCATTACCCGCCGCATTCCTGCCAGCCGCACCTTGGCGGAATATCTGTGCAAGCAACCGCTGAGCGACACCTTATGGCGGCAGTTGGGAAAACTCCTCGGGGATTTTCATCGCGCGGGGGTTTATCACGCTGACCTCAACGCCAACAATATTTTGCTGGACACTCAGGATCATTTTTATCTGCTGGATTTTGACAAGGGCGAGCGGCGCACAGCAGATCCATCCTGGCAGAAGGCCAACCTGCAGCGACTGCAGCGCTCGCTGCTTAAACTGCAGGGTTTGCATCCGGTGTTCCACTTTTCTGCCGCCGATTGGTCGGCCCTGCACGCAGGCTACCGGGAAGCGGGCGAAAACGGTGCGCAAACGTTGTGAGACTCAGCCTGCCCGCCTTATACTCACGCGCTTTGGTTTAAATTCGGCGCGCGGGGTTTTGGGGTGGCAGTTTTTCGATGGGCAGGCCTTTTAGGCTTGGTGGGTGTTCTCCTCTTAGCCTGCGGCCAGAAAGGCCCGCTGACCTTGCCACAACCCCAGGAACCCTCCTCGCAGAGCAGCGACAATCCCCCTCCCGCCACCGCGCCCCAACAACAGTAGGTTTGTATGTCCGTTTTGCATGATCGCCAGGGTCAATTGTTTCTGGAGGATGCCAGTCTCCAGGAGATCGCGGCGAATTTCGGCACTCCCACGTATGTCTACAGCCGTGCCGCCATCACCTCCGCCTATTTGAGCTATGCCGATGCACTGGGCGATCACCCAGGCATGATCTGCTATGCCGTCAAGGCTAATTCCAACCTGGGCGTGTTGAATGTTCTGGCGCGCCTCGGCGCTGGCTTTGACATCGTGTCGGTAGGCGAGCTGGAACGCGTACTTAAAGCGGGCGGAGATCCGTCCAGAGTGGTGTTTTCCGGCGTCGGCAAAAAAGCCGAGGAAATCGCCCGCGCCCTCGAGGTGGGTGTCGCCTGCTTCAATGTGGAATCCGCCAGCGAACTGGAACTGCTTTCCCAAGTGGCCAGCTCCCAGGACAAAGTCGCGCACATCTCCGTGCGGGTGAACCCCGACGTGGACGCCCAGACCCATCCCTATATCTCTACGGGTCTGCGGGAAAACAAATTCGGCATCGACATCAATGACGCGGTGGAGGTGTACCGCCGCGCCAGCCAACTGCCCGGCATCCATATCAAAGGCGTCGATTGCCATATCGGCTCCCAGCTAACCAGCCTCACCCCGTTTCTCGACGCTCTCGACCGGGTATTAGTGCTGATCGACCAGCTCGCTGCCATCGGCATCACCATTCACCACCTGGATTTGGGTGGCGGCCTGGGCGTGACTTACCGCCAGGAAACTCCGCCGAGCCCGGCGGAGTATCTCAACGCGGTCAAAGCTAAAATTGCCGATCGACCGCTGGCGCTGATGTTCGAGCCAGGGCGCTCCATAGTTGCCAACGCCGGCGTGTTATTGACCCGCGTTCTATATCTCAAACCCACCGCTCACAAGAATTTCGCCATAGTGGACGCGGCCATGAACGACATCATCCGCCCGGCGCTCTATCAGGCGTGGCAGGAGATCGTCCCGGTGGCACCCCATAAAGGCGAAGCCCAGATTTGGGACATTGTTGGCCCGGTGTGTGAAACCGGCGATTTTATTGCCAAGGAGCGCGAGCTAGCCCTGAAAGAGGGCGATTTGTTGGCGATGAAGTCCAGCGGCGCCTATGGTTTTGTTATGAGCTCCAACTACAACACCCGCGGTCGTGCCGCCGAAATTATGGTGGACGGCAGCAACACCTATACCGTGCGCCGGCGCGAGACCATCGGCGATCTGCTCGCCCTGGAATCTCTCCTGCCGGGTCAGGGCTGAGCCCGCATGAAGATTCGCTTCACCAAAATGCACGGGCTCGGCAATGATTTCGTCATGATCGACGCGATCAGCCAAAAGATCTCAATGACGCCCGAGCGAGCGCGCAAACTTGCCGACCGGCATTTCGGCATCGGCTGCGATCAGGTGCTGGTGGTGGAACCGCCTGTTTCAGCGGAGGCGGATTTCCGTTATCGCATCTTTAACGCCGACGGCAGTGAGGTGGAAAACTGCGGCAACGGCGCTCGCTGCTTCGCCGTGTTCGTACGCCAGCGCAAGCTCACCGGCAAACGCATCATTCGCGCGGAAACCGCCGGCGGCCAGCTGATTTTGAAAGTGCTGCCGGACAACCGCGTCACCGTCGACATGGGTGTTCCCCGCCTCGATCCGCCACAAATTCCCTTTGTGGCTCCGCAACAGGCGGTGACCTACTCGTTGCCCGTTGGCGGCGCCAACCTGGAAATCTCTGCGGTTTCCATGGGCAATCCCCACGCCGTAACCCTGGTCGACAACGTCACCGAGTACGATGTTGCCGGTATCGGCGCGCAGGTGGAGGCCCACCCGGCGTTTCCGAAGAAGGTCAACGCCGGCTTTATGCAGGTGATCAACAGCCGGGAAGTGCGCGTAAGGGTGTTCGAACGCGGCGCCGGCGAAACCCTCGCTTGCGGCACCGGCGCCTGCGCCGCCGTAGTGTCTGGCCGTTTGCGCCAGCTGCTCGACCGGGAGGTCACCGTGCACCTGCCGGGCGGCGATCTCACCATCCGCTGGGATGGGGAGGGCAAACCAGTGCTTATGACCGGGCCTGCAACCACCGTTTTTCATGGCCAAGTCAATCTTTGAGGAGCGCGCGATGACTGACATCTCGACCGAACGTCTGGACGAAACCATCATCGCGGAATACTTGACCAAACATCCGGACTTCTTTGATCGCCATGGCGATGTGCTACGCGATCTGCGCCTGCAGCACCCCAGTGGCCGCGCCGTATCACTGATCGAAAAACAGGTATCGGCGCTGCGCGAGCGCAACACCGAGTTGCGCCATCGCTTAAACCAAGTGCTTGATAACGCGCGTCAGAATGACCGCTTATTCGAGCGCAGCAAACGCTTGGTTCTGGCACTACTGGAGTGTGACGAACTAGGGGATCTGGTGGATGCGCTTTATTACAGCTTCGATAAGGAATTCAATATTCCTTTTACTCGCCTAATCCTGTTCCGCAACCCGCAGCAACCTACCTCCGTGAGTATCGCCGCCGAGGACGAAGCCAAGGTGGTGCTCGGGCGCCATTTAAAAGCCAGCCGGGCGGTAGGCGGAGGTTTGAGTTGGGACGAAATTGCGTATCTGTTCGATAAAGACCATCAGCGCGTGGGCTCGGCAGCTATGGTGCCGCTGTATTACAACCA
>JBQGED010000317.1:0-8150 GCA_052039425.1 Sphingobacterium griseoflavum
AGCTCGCGCTGGAGAGTTTGGTGCTGCTGAAAAACGCCAATCAAACCCTGCCGCTGGCGAAAAATGCCAAAGTCGCGCTGATCGGCCCGCTGGCCCATGCCGCTCACGACCAGATGGGTCCCTGGGTGCTGGATGGGCAGAAACAGGATTCGGTCACGGTGTTGGACGCCTTCCGCGAGGCGTTGGGCGACAAGGTGTTCTACTCCCAGGCGCTCTACAGCAGCCGCTCACGCGACACCAAAGACTTTGCCCAGGCGCTTGAGCTGGCGCAAAAGGCCGATGTGATTGTGTTTGTCGGTGGTGAAGAAGCGGTGCTCAGCGGTGAGGCCCACAGCCGCGCGGATATCCGTCTGCCCGGTGCGCAAGAACAGTTGATTCGCGAGCTGAAGAAAACCGGCAAACCGCTGGTGGTGGTGGTAATGGCCGGTCGCGCCATTGCGTTAAACGATGTGATCGACGAGATGGACGCGCTGGTCATGGCGTGGCATCCGGGCACTATGGGTGGACCGGCTATCGTGCGCTTGCTGCGCGGTGATGCCGAGCCGGTGGGCCGCTTGCCGATTACTTGGCCGAAAGTGACGGGTCAGTCGCCGATTTATTACAACCACCCGAGTTCCGGTCGCCCAGCGTCCGAAGGCAACTTCACTCAGATGGACGACTTCCCCTTGGAAGCATTCCAACACTCAACCGGGCACAAGAACCACTACATTGATATCGGCTTCAAACCGCAATTTCCTTTCGGTTACGGCTTGAGCTACTCCAGCGTGAGTTACAGCGATATCAAAATCGACAAAAAAGAAATCAGCGCGGATGGCCAGATAAAAGTCTCCGCCAAGATCACCAACACCGGCAAAAGACCGGTGACCGAAACGGCGCAGTTGTACATTCGCGATCTGGTGGCCAGTAGCGTGCGCCCGGTGCGGGAGCTGAAGAGCTACCAGCGTGTGACCCTTAAACCCAGGGAAAGCAAGCGTGTGACATTTACCCTCCGTGGTGAAGATCTGGCGTATTACAACCAAAAAGTGGAATACGGTGTGGAACCCGGTGAGTTCCACGTTTGGATCGCACCTAATGCCGAGGAAGGGCTGAGGGCGGAATTCAGCGTACGCTAAACCTTTCGGGCCGGATTTCCGGCCCTTTTTTTGTCGATACATCCGCTTTTTCCGTAGGTGTTGGCAACACGTAACGCCTCCTTGTGGTGAAATCCGTTCCCAGGATCAGCCATAGGAGCCGCCACGGTGAACACCCCCAAAATTCCATTTGCGTTAGCACTTGTAACCAGCCTTGCCGTGGTGAGCGGTTGCGGCGGCGACACCTCTTCATCTAGCAGTTCTTCGTCCAGCAGTTCGTCTTCCAGCACAAGTTCATCGTCTAGCAGTTCGTCCTCCAGCAGCTCATCTTCAAGCACCAGCTCATCGGGCGGCGGCGATTGTCTCGCCCCGGCGAATGCTCAAGGCTATTGCCTGGTTTGGCAGGATGAATTCGATGCGGGCGCGCTGGATGCCAGCCGTTGGACCCCGGAAGTGAACTGTTGGGGCGGCGGCAATAATGAGGCGCAGTGTTATCTCAACCGGTTGGAAAATCTTTGGGTCGCGGATGGCTTATTGCATTTGAAAGCGATTCGCGAAGACGTGCGCGGTCCGGCAGTGGTGGATGACGATCCATCCTATTCCCCTTCCGATACCAGCGGCACAGGCACCTTTAGCTCGGCGCGCATTCGTAGCAAAAACAAAGGCGACTGGCGCTACGGCCGTTTCGAAATCCGCGCGAAATTGCCGCGGGGGCAGGGCACTTGGCCGGCGATCTGGATGTTGCCTACCGACAATATTTACGGCGGTTGGGCGTTATCCGGCGAAATTGACATTATGGAAGCGGTCAATCTGACCGTGGGCGGAGAGCGGCGGGTGCATGGCACTTTGCACTTCGGCGACAACTGGCCCAACAACGTTTACGCCGGTAATGAATATGAATTACCCGGCGGCGCCAATCCGGCGGATGATTTTCATGTCTACTCGGTGGAGTGGGAAAAAGGCGAAATTCGCTGGTATGTGGATGGCGATCATTTCGCCACGCAGACGGAGGCGGGCTGGTATTCCATGGCGGATCTGGCGGATTCCTCTGCACCCTTTAATCAGCGTTTCCATATGATTTTGAATTTAGCCGTTGGCGGTTCCTGGGCCGCCAACGTCAATGATATGGGCATTGATGAGTCGGTATTTCCGCAGCAGATGCAGGTGGATTATGTGCGGGTTTATCAGTGCACCAAGGACCCGCAAACCGGCCGCGGCTGCGCCTCTCGCGATAATGATTTTGAGCTGAACTCTGGAGTTGCACCGCCGACGCCTGTGGATACGTCGGGCAATATGCTAAAGATTTTCGATGGCGCAGTGCAGTCGCCATTTAATTGGGGTGTTTACGCGGAAACCGGCGAAGTCCTTTATGCGATGGTGCCAATCGGCGGCGACTACGGCACCGTTGGCGAAATAACGTTTCACTCAGACCAAGCCATAGGTTTTTACCAATCCGCTGCTACTTTTGATGTTTCCCAATACAAAACCATCGAATTTGATCTGCGCATCATCGACGACCCGCGCACGGTAAAATCCCCGCTGATTTTTCGCGCCGATTGTGTTTTTCCTTGTACTTCAGGCGATTTGGAACTGGGTTATCCGCAGTTGAATAGCTGGACGCATTATCAATTATCGCTGGCCGATCTCGCGGCGGCGGGACTGGATTTGAAAGCCGTTAATACGCCGTTCGTGATTTCAACGTCGTGGGGTAATCAGGCGGGGCTAAAATTGCAGGTGGATAATGTTGTGGTAAAAAAATAGTTAGGTAAACAAGGGTTAATAGGTAAACAAGTTTTAATAGGTAAACCAGTGTTAAGAAGTTAAACAAAAGCCGGCGACCTCGCCGGCTTTTTTATTTTTAGTTATTGCGGTTTGGGATGGCTGCGGTCCAACGCTCAGCATCATTTGCGGACAAAGACCCGTAAGGTGAGAGACGCGCATCTTTTCTGCCAAGATTTTGTATGTCACATAAATATTGCTCTCGTGACAGCAGAGTTCCGCCACAAATATCCTCCAGCGGCAGGGAGGCGTTTTGATCCTCGCCGAGTTGATTAAGCAATTTCTCCATCACCCACTCTGGAATCAATTGTTTGTGCGCTGGATAAATCATCCCAAATAAGATCAGATGGCTGAGCAACAATTGCCAGTGCGGCTCAAACCTTTGCACCAAACGTTTCCAGTCCATATTGTCTCCGCAAGAGAGAATCAGGTGCGCGACGTCAGCGCCATCGAAACGCTCGCGCTCCATAATAAAGGCTTTGGACCAGATCATTTCTTCCGCGGGGCAGATTCGGGTGGTGATGCCAAAGGTTTCTCCCACTGGTGCGTGCTCAAACCAGGCGTCATCCACTTCCGCTACACCATTGCCAGAATTAAAAACCAGATCGACAAAATCGTTGCCGCAGAAGGTCTTGCCCAGCCAGTGCGGATAGGTCATTTCAGTGCGGTAACTGGCTTTTGCCAGAGTGTCCGCGACGCGATAAAAATCGCTTTTGGCAATAAAAATATCAAAATCCTTGGTATAGCGATTTAACCCTGTGTGGTAATTCAATGCGTAAGTACCGCCTACGACATAAGGAATTTGCGCTTGATTCAGCAACAGCAAAACATTGCGGTAAAACCGACGGGTTTGTGGAGCCATGGAAAGTTCATGGCTTATTTCACCAGAGTTTGGTGCTGCCGCCAGCAAGTCGGGCGCGAAACGTAATTCTGCCTGCGTCATACTCATAATTGTTCCAACCTTGAAAATATCCAACGAGAAATTTTTTGCCGTGAAAATTTGGGCGCGAAAAATGGAGAGCAAGAGCTGTGCCATAGTTTTTGGGTGGTATAGGAGTTGCATCAATTAATGGCATGAACTGCATTAAAGCTGCATTAGGTGAAGGAAGCTGCATTAAGGCGCTGCAATGGGAAGACGTTACACGCCCTCGATGGAAAAAATTGCAAAAAGTCACCGCACCAATATTGAAAATGAGGAATTTTTCTAATGGCACAAGACATGATCAAAGTGGCTGCCGTAGGTGATCTCCATTGCACCAAATCCTCTGCGGGCCAACTGCGCCCGCTCTTTGCCCAAGCCGCGGAAATGGCCGACATCTTATTACTATGCGGTGATCTGACGGACTATGGTTTGGCCGAAGAGGCGCGGATTCTGGCGGATGAATTGGCAGCGGTAAAAAAAATGCCGGTGGTGGCGGTGCTGGGAAATCATGACTACGAATCGGGCACGCCGGATGACGTCAAGATGATTCTCTGTGACGCGGGCGTGCAAATACTCGATGGCGACGCCGTTGAAATTGAGGGTATTGGGATTGCCGGCGTCAAGGGTTTTGCTGGTGGTTACGGACGGCACGCGCTGGGCCCGTGGGGCGAAGGGGCCATTAAATCCTTCGTTAACGAAGCGCTACAGGAGGCACTAAAACTGGAATCGGCATTGGCGAAGCTGCGCTCGGAGCGCCGCGTAGCATTACTGCATTATTCGCCGATTCTGGGCACGGTGCAGGGCGAACCGCCGGAGATTTTTCCTTATCTCGGCACCAGTCGCTTGGAGGATCCGCTGGTTCATTACCCTGTAGATGTGGTTTTTCACGGGCATGCTCATCGCGGCTCGCCGGAGGGTAAAACCATCAACAATATTCCCGTCTACAATGTCGCGCGGCCATTGCTGCAACGCTCCAATCCCGATCTGCCAGCGTTCCGTATCGTTGAGTTTCCGCGAAATTAATTCCCTGTAAATGTGGTATTTACAAAAAAGGGGCCGACGGCCCCTTTTTGTTTTCCCGTGTGTTGGTAAATCAGCGAGCTGCTTCCAGAGTCGCAATACGCACATCCAATGGTGGGTGGGTGGCGAACAGTTGCATGATCTTGTTGCGCGCGCCTGATGCTATCCCGAAGGCTACCAAAGTATCGGGCATTTGATTGGGCACTTCGGTCTCGGCCTTGAGGCGGCGCAGGGCGCTGATCATGCTCTGACGGTCCGCGAGGGTTGCGCCGGCGTGGTCCGCACGAAATTCGCGGCGGCGGGAAAACCAGGCGACGATCATGCTGGCCAAAAACGCCAGGATAATTTCCGCCACTATGGTGGCGATGTAAAAGCCGATTCCGGGAGAGCGTTCTTCTTTAAAAATCGCCTTGTCCACGGCGTAACCAATGATACGAGCGAAGAACATCACGAAGGTGTTAATGACGCCCTGAATCAGTGCAAGCGTCACCATATCGCCGTTGGCAACGTGGCCCACTTCGTGGGCGAGCACCGCGCGGATTTCATTCTTGTTGAAGCGGCGCATCATGCCGGCGCTGACCGCCACCAGGGAGGCGTTTTTGTTCCAGCCGGTGGCGAAGGCGTTGGATTGCTCCGCGGGGAAGATGCCGACTTCCGGCATGCCGATATTGGCTTTGGCGGCCAGCTCGCGCACGGTTTCTACCAGCCAGCGTTCGTCCGGAGTGCGCGGGTTGTCGATCACCTGCACCCGCGCGCTCATTTTTGCCATCCATTTGGAGAGGAACAACGAGACCAGGGCGCCGCTGAAGCCGAACACGGCACAGAAAGCCAGCAGCGAGCTCAAGTCGAGCCCCTCGGAGGTTAGAAAGCGCCCGACGCCCAATAAATTGAGCGTGACACCGGCTACCGCCAGCACGGCAAGGTTGGTAAGCAGAAACAGACCTACACGTAACACGGTTACATCTCCTGTCGAGAAAATAAGAAATTAGTTGCGAGCTAAATGGGTACGGTACGCGTCAAATTCAACGGAGCGGTGAAAGTTTACTCAGCCGACCGTGAATACCGATAGTAAGACTCGGATTTGCAATTGGCGTTCAGCTTCGCCGGGATGGCTTAAGGGTTAGCCTGCGGCCAGATAAAACGCACCAGATAACGATTGGGCCACCACTTCCCTGTGATCCAATAGGCTTGTCGCTCTGCATCGTAGGCAATCCCGTTCAGCACCGATTGGCTGGGGGCGTGATTGTTGATCCTGTCCAGTTCTGCTAAATCCACCACGCCTTCCACTTCGCCACTTTCGGGGTTGATGGCCAGAATAAAAGGCGTCTGCCACACATTCGCCCATAAACGCTGTTCTGCGAATTCCAGTTCATTCAGCTTGTCCCAGGAGCGTCCAGCGTCTTTTACCTGTAGCGTTTTAATGACGGAAAAATCGGCGGCATCGCGAAAGCTGAGATTGCTGCTGCCATCGCTGGTGATGAGGTACTCGCCGTTGTGTGTAATTCCCCACCCCTCGCCGGTATACGCCAGGGTTTTTTCAAAGGCCAGGGTTTTCGCATTAAAAACAAAAGCCGTTTGCTCCTGCCAGGTGAGCATAAAAAACTGATCATTAAACCGGGTAATTCCCTCGGCGAAAATTTCCCGAGGCAAATTTGTCTGCCGAAGAATTTCGCCGCTAAAGGCGTTGTATTGAACCAGAAATGATTTGGCGTAGAGACCGGAAGTCTCCGTTATAACGTCGCCGTCGATAACCAGACCCTGGGTGAAAATATTGGGATCATGGGGATGGATAGCCACTATTTCATACGTGATTTTTTGCGGACTTGTGGGGAGCGCGGTATGGGAAGAGCCGCACCCGTTCAGCGCAAACGCGACCGCCAGACCCCACAGCAAAGTGATTAAGCGAGGAAGTATTGAAGGGTGTGAAGACATAACGTATTTAAGCCTGCGGCGAAGTCGCGGGAGTATATCACCAGCTTTCCGCGCTACGTTTTCGTAGATTTGCCCGCTTCTACTAAGGTACACGGTGACTTGGTTCGCAAATCTTTTGCTTCGCTTATTTCTTCGATTCGCTGCGTAAACTTTTTGCGCAGAACCCGAACTAATCGGAACGTGAAAGAGGCTCCCGCACAGGTTGTTTTTGCAAATGATAATCGTTATCATCCGTGACAACTAATGTGGAGGGCACACCAATGGTCACACCGAATCAGGCCGAAGATCTGTTATTGCCACTCCTAGTCCGCGCCCATGCCTTCCGCGCGTGGCCGCAGACGGGATTTGTCGATCAGGCGGCCGAATATCTGGTGCGCAAATTGGATTTGGATCAGCGGGATTGGTATATGGGGCGAAGCTTTCCTGCGCAACATAGGCTGGCGTTGGAGCGCTGCCAATGGATCGATAATGAAGTGCTCGAATTTCTGGAGGCTTATCCCTATGCCATTGGTATCGAATTAGGTGCGGGATTAAGCACGCGTTTTCAACGCTTGTCCGCCCGCACGGACTGGCCGCGTTTTGCTTGGGCGGATGTGGATTCGGCGGATGTTATCGATTGCGCCGATCTGATTTTTCCGCGCACGGATAATTACCGATTGGTAGCGTGTGACGTTGTGCGTGATGATTGGTTGCAAAAAACCGGCTGGCAGTCGGGGCGGCCATTAATTGTGATAATGGAAACGCTTCCCGACGCAGCATCTTTAGATAACATGAAAAATATTCTCTCGCCGTTAATTAACGCCATAGGGAATAAATCAGCGCCGATTCACTTGGTTTTGGATTACGCGAGTCCGCTGCTGCAACAAATTCGTAATAGATTGGGCTGTATGATATATGGACAATCTTGTTGCAGTTTCGTTGATGCGCATGATTTGATACACAAACTCGAACTACAGGGATGTGTGCTGAAAGAGCAGGACTTGGCTGCGCAATACCAGGGACTCTTGATGCACCACCTCTTGGCCAAGCTCTACCGTCGCACGACTCAAAAATGTTTTTGGGGCGCGGTGCATCTTCGATTGGACGCGGTCAGATCATTAAACAATCCGTCGGAGTGATCCTACCACTCCGGCTACCGCTGCTAGGCGGGGATAGTAACACCGCACCGGGGCTGATGGCACGGTGCGCCGCTCTCGGAGGGCACCCAGATGCACGATTCTCAAACCACCCACCTGGGGAAAGGCGGGTCATGGCAGGACAATGAGGAACAGGCTTGGCGTTTGTGGACAGCGAGCGCTCGCCGTGCAGTGGTCTCTTTGCAACACAAACGCTTCGCCGCTGCAGAAATTTATTGGCGCGCCGCTTTTGAGCTGGCTCTGCGCCACCTGCAAGCGGCAGGGCGCGGTGTTTTTACCCCCGTTCACGTG
>JBQGED010000318.1:0-3361 GCA_052039425.1 Sphingobacterium griseoflavum
TCCAGTGAGCGCAAATGTAATTGCACGCGCAGGCGCAAGGCCGCTGGCGAGCTTTGCTGACGCACGGATAATGGCCTAAACAGCAGGTATAGACCCTTGCCCTCGCTGCAGGCGAGCTGACATTTGCGCAGCTCGGTATAGCTCAGGTTGTGTTTGGGCTGCCACGCCAACAGCGCGGTGCAAATATCCGCGCGGGCAAGTTCGGTAAAGCTCGCCAGAAAATCGGCTTTTTTTTCCGCTGCCACAACCAAGAGACGATCCAGATCCAATCCTGCCTGAATCAGTCCCGGTGCAAAGGGTAGGGCGGGCGGGTTAAGTAAAACAATGTATCCCTCCTTGATCTGCCGCAACGCTGGGGCCAGCAGCAGCCATTCGCCCTGGCTTACCACGTTCCTGCCATTCAATGCCGCCGGCTGGCAGATTTCCACCAAGCTCGCCAGAGGCCAGCCTTTATGCAATAAACCGGCATTCAACTCGCCATGGCCGCTATCCAGAGCGGCTTGTGGTGCAAAGCCCTGAGATTGCCCACGCCATATATCACCCCGCCGGAGCAATTGCTCCAACGTAATCGACTTGCTTGGGTTCGGTTTCTCAGGGTTCATTACACAAAAATCAAAGCTGTTTATTTATACAGTATATAGAAGGCGTTGCTTGGCGTGAGAATTTGTTGCGTTAGATATCGTGCTGGATTAGATATTTGCGGAATAAGCAGGCTTAATGAAAGTCTCTGGATTTAAGTTGAAAATCTGCCGTCAATTTGTGACTGTAATCAGTCAGATGTCCGGCGACCACATGAACCACTTTATACATTTTGTTGCTTTGGTTATCGATCTCCGCGCCGATTTCCAGTTTCCCCTTCACCATCAATAACTGCGAGCTTAATAACTCCCGGCGAAATTGCACCTGGGTCGCCTGCCAGACCACAACATTGATGTTGCCGGTTTCATCCTCCAATGTAACAAAGACCGTATTTTTTGCCGTGCCTGGGCGTTGTCGGCCAGTCACCAATCCGGCGACACGCACAAAACCCCCATGGCGCAAATGCTCCAGATCGCTGAATTTTTTGCAGCGATTAAAAGGATATTGCGCGCGCAATAACGCCATAGGATGAGGCCGCAGGGATAAACCTGTGGTGGCATAATCGTCCAGCATGTCCTTGGCCATTGTTGGTTCTGGTGTAAACAATTTGTCGCACTCAATCTCTGCCTCTTCCAGTAAAGCAAGATAAGGTTTGATCGCCGCTGCTTGCCAGCGCGCTTGATGGCGATTTCCACTTAAGGAGCGCAAGGCATCGGCGGATGCCAAACATTGCAAATCCATTTGTGTGAGATTGCTTCGCCGCGCCACATCCGGAAGAGATTGAAAGGGTTTGTCCTGGCGCCATTCCGCAATAGCCTTGGCTTTTTTCTCATCGAGGGATTTTATCCGGCAAAAACCCAGACGAATTCCCAAATGTCCGTCGACCTTTTCCAGGGTGTGGTCAAAATAGCTCGCATTGATATCCACTGGCAACACAGCAATATTGTGTCGCCTTGCATCCTGCACCAATTGCGAGGGTGAATAAAATCCCATGGGCTGGCTGTTCAGCAAGGCACAATAAAAAGCGGCGGGATGATGACACTTGAGCCAAGATGAGGCGTAACACAGCAGGGCAAAACTGGCAGAGTGGGATTCCGGAAAGCCATAACCGCCAAAACCTTTTAATTGTTCGAAAAGGCGCTGGGCAAATTCCAGCGGATAATCGCGCTCCAGCATGCCGTCGATAAAACGCCGTTCAAATTGCAATAAATTGCCGTTTTTGCCCCAGCTTGCCATGGCTCGGCGCAATTCATCGGCTTCGCCACCGCTAAAACCCGCTGCGACCATGGCCAGACGAATGGCTTGTTCCTGGAAAATCGGAATGCCCAGGGTCGGCTCCAATACACTTTTAATTGCTTCACTGTAATAGCTGATCTCTTCCAGGCCGTTGCGTCGGCGTAGATAAGGATGAACCATATCGCCCTGCACCGGCCCCGGTCGGACTATGGCAATTTCAATAACCAAATCATAAAAGATGCGCGGGCGCAGGCGCGGCAGCATGGACATTTGTGCGCGGGATTCCACTTGAAAAACACCTACGCTATCGGCTTGGCACAACATTTCGTAGGTAGCTTCATCTTCCTCTGGAATATCTTCTATTCCTTTAATAGGTGGTCCGTACGAGCTGACATATTCGAACATTTTCTGTAACGCAGTCAGCATGCCTAGCGCCAGCACATCGACCTTCAATAACTTCATGGTCTCCAGGTCTTCTTTATCCCATTGAATAATAGTTCGGCCGGGCATGCTGGCATTTTCCAGCGGTACCAGATCGCTGACTCTGTCCTGCGCTATGACAAAACCGCCTACGTGTTGGGAGAGATGACGGGGAAATCCTTTGATTTCATTGACCAGATAAAAAAACTGCCGCAATGTTTTGTTTTGGACATTCAGGCCGCTTGCGGCTATGCGCTCTTGTAAATCGCCGCTGCTGTCCCACCAGGCGTGGGATTTTGCGAAATGATCGATCAGGGTCGCGTCCAAGCCGAGGGCTTTGCCCACATCGCGGATGGCACTGCGAGTGCGGTAGGTGATGACCGTTGCGGCTATGGCGGCGCGCTCGCGGCCGTATTTTTCATAAACATACTGAATCACTTCTTCACGTCTTTGATGTTCAAAATCCACATCAATATCCGGCGGCTCTTTGCGTTCTTTGGAAATAAAACGTTCAAATAGAACGTTGATTTGTCCCGGTCGAATTTCGGTAATGCCGAGACAGTAACAGACGACCGAATTGGCGGCAGAGCCTCGGCCTTGGCAGAGGATATTTTTGCTGCGGGCATACACCACAATGTCATAAACGGTCAGAAAAAAATATTCATATCCTTCTTCCTCAATTAACTTCAATTCCTTGTGCAAAATTTTTTCAGCGTCATCCGGGACACCTTCCGGATAACGTTTATGCTTTCCCTGCTCCACCAATTGACGTAGATACTGAATAGAAGTCAAACCCGTCGGCACCAATTCACGCGGATACTGGTAGCGCAGTTCGTGCATAAATTTTTCGCAGCGATTGGCAATGACGCTTGTTTGTTGCAAAAGGGCTTTGGGGTACAACTGCTGCAGGTTCGATAGAGATTTTAAATAAGCTTCCGCGTTGCTGCGCAGGCGTGTGCCGAGTTCGCTCACGGGTGTATTTTCGCGGATGCCGGTCAATACATCCTGCAGAGGTTTGCGTGCGCGTATGTGCATCAAGGCTTCGCCGCAAGCGACCAGCGGAATATCCAGCGCCTGGCCGAGTTTGTGCCAGTGAATAAAATGGTGTTGTTCCCCGCCGGCCAAT
>JBQGED010000319.1:0-2161 GCA_052039425.1 Sphingobacterium griseoflavum
TTTTCCCGGAAGCTCCTGTCGCGCCTAAAACCATCAAGACTTTGTCTCCCAAACCCGCTGCTGCGGTGGATCCACAAACGCTGGCCGCCATCAAAGCCGCCGTCGGCCAGCACCGGGCACGCAGGTTCCGGTAAGACCGCCTCTGAGCGTTTTCCGGCCGTGCGCTGACGGCATCGGCTGGAAAAGACAATAAAAGTAAACAAGAAATAAAAGGCATTTCGGTATGACTGAAAAAACATCGTCCAAGCTGGGCATCACCGATGTGGTGCTGCGCGACGCCCACCAGTCCCTATTCGCCACGCGCCTGCGCATAGACGATATGTTGCCGATCGCCGCCAAGCTTGATGAAGTTGGGTTTTGGTCTCTGGAATCCTGGGGTGGAGCGACCTTCGACGCGTGCATACGCTATCTTGGCGAAGACCCCTGGGACCGTATCCGCGAACTGAAAAAAGCCATGCCGAAGACGCCGCAACAGATGCTATTCCGCGGCCAGAATATTTTGGGCTACCGCCACTATGCCGACGATGTGGTGGAAAAATTTGTGGAGCGTGCTGCCGTAAATGGCGTGGACGTGTTCCGCGTGTTCGACGCCATGAACGATATCCGCAATATGCGCACCGCCCTGCAGGCGGTGAAAAAAGTTGGCAAGCACGCCCAAGGCACCATTTCCTACACTTTGAGTCCAGTGCACACCCTGGAGCTGTGGGTGGATCTGGCGCGACGTCTCGAAGATCTGGGTGCGGATTCCATCTGCATCAAAGATATGGCTGGTCTGTTAAAACCTTATGATGGCTATGACCTCGTTACCCGCCTCAAACAGGCGTGCTCCATCCCCATCCACATGCAGTGCCACGCCACCACAGGCCTCGCCCACGCCACCATTCTCAAGTGCGTTGAAGCCGGCATCGACAATGTCGACACTGCTATTTCTTCCATGTCCATGACCTATGGTCACAGCCCCACAGAAACCCTGGTGGCGATTCTCGCGGGTACCGACCGGGATACCGGGCTTGATCTTGATTTACTGCAGGAAATCGCCCTGTATTTCCGCGATGTGCGGAAAAAGTACGCCAAGTTCGAAGGTTCCCTCAAAGGTGTGGACGTGCGTATTCTCACCGCGCAGGTGCCGGGCGGCATGCTGACCAATATGGAGAGTCAGCTGAAAGAGCAGGGCGCACTAGACCGTTTGGACGAAGTGTTGGAAGAAATTCCCCGCGTCCGTGAGGATCTGGGCTTTATCCCCCTGGTAACGCCCACATCGCAAATCGTCGGCACCCAGGCGGTGATCAATGTCCTCAGCGGTCAGCGCTACGCCACCATTTCCAAAGAAACTCAAGGTGTTTTGAAAGGCGAGTACGGTGCGACCCCCGCACCGGTTAATGCGGAACTCCAGGCTCGAGTTCTAGAAGGCGCACAACCGGTGACCTGTCGCCCGGCGGATCTGTTGCAGCCTGAGTTGGCCAGTCTGACCGCCGAGCTGCGCGATATCGCGGTGCGCAAGAGATTGGCGCTCGCCCCTGGAGAGCGGGAAATCGATGATGTACTTACTTATGCGCTATTCACCCAGATCGGTTTGAAATTTCTTGAAAACCGCAACAACCCTTCCGCCTTTGAGCCCGCGCCTAATGCCTCGGCCATTGCTGCACCAGCGATGTCTCCCGCTGGGGAGGAAATTTACACCGTCAAAGTCGACGGCCGAGAATTCACTGTTACGGTCAGCGATGGCGGTGATATTACCGGCATAGTGCAGCTGGGCAACCAGGCTTCGCCGGTTCGCGCCGCGACTGCCGGGGCGGCTGGTGGCTTACCTGTCAGTGCGCCGCTGGCCGGCATCATCTGCAAGGTTCTCGTTGCACCGGGCCAGGAGGTGGCAGCGGGCGAGCCAGTGTTGATGCTGGAAGCCATGAAGATGGAAACCGCCGTCAGTGCCCCCAGCGCTGGGGTGATCGAGCATATCAACGTCAGCGAAGGCGATTCGGTGGCTGTTGGTGACATTCTCCTGTCGATTGCCTGAGCGGGAGCAGTGGTATGAACAATCTCTATAGCCTCTGGCAAAGTTCCGGCGTCGCGCAGGCCTCCTTTGGGCAGATTTTGATGCTCGCCATTTGCCTGTATCTTCTGTTTCTGGCGATCCGCAAAGGTTTTGAACCGCTGCTGCTGG
>JBQGED010000320.1:0-4115 GCA_052039425.1 Sphingobacterium griseoflavum
CGAGCGGTTTTTTTGCGCACCCCAAAGTCGGCACCCCCGCGACCAACCCAAAATGCGTGGCCACCCCCAGCATGCGCGGATGCATAATGCCGTGGCCGTCCAGCATTACCACATCGGGTTTCACCTTCAGCCCCTGCCAGGCGCGATAAAGGGCCGGCACTTCGCGAAAGGATAAAAATCCCGGTACATAAGGCACTTCCACCTCGTCCACCACACCGCTGCGGGCGATGGGTTGCAGGGTTGCAAAATCCAGCACCACTATGCCGGCGTACACCACACTGCTGCCGCGATTTAACGAAAGATCCGCACCACCAATCGTGCGCGGTGGCTGCGCCAGCGGTTGCAGAGAAATATCGTTGCGCAGGCGCTCCTGAATTTTGCGCAGTTCCTGAGTGTTGCCCTGCCACTGAACTTTTTCCACGCGTTTCCCCTTTTTTCGAGACGCTCACTTAATTTTCAGATTCGTCCGGATTGTATAACCAAAAGTGAATACTGTGAGGCGGAATTTCCTGCGTCAAAGGCGCAGAGGGAAAATCGTCGAGGCGAAACGCACCGCCGTTATAACGCGCTTTTTTGCCGTTGATGCGAATTTTTTTACTGCGCAATTTTTTCGCCGTGAGGGAATATTGCCGTAGCGGAATGCCAAAACCTGACGGTTGCACTTGCATGGCGCGGCCGGACAAATTAATCAATAAAAGGGTTTTACCCGTTCCGCCGGGCGTACTGTGGCAATAACAGCGCAGCATATGGTGCGGACTCGCCACGGCAAAAACCTGTTCGCCCATTAATTGTTTCCACAGCCAGCTCAGCCAATAATCCGGTCGCGGTTTTAAGGTCAGGCGGTTGATCAGGCCGTAATCGCCACCGATCAAACTCTGCCGGATCATAACTTTCTGGCCCATTAATGCGCCCTGGCCCAACTGATCGGCCCACCAGAAACACGACACAAAACGGTCGGATAATCTCGGCTGGCCGCCGCACTGGGCGGAGCCGGTTTCGCCAGTCCATATTTCCGCGTGCGGAAAATACTGGTCGCGCCAAGCGCGCAGCTGTCCGCTGTATTTTGCGAAATCATTAAACGCGCGCGGTTTTAACATTGCGCTTAATGTCGCGGTGCGGGTGCGCACCGGCGAGCGCAGACTTTGAAAGGGGTAGTAGTGCCAATCGATAATGTCGATGGCCGTGTTCTGCTGGTGGCAGATTTCGAGAAATCTGCGCGTGATATTGGAAAAGGGTTTGATGGTCTCGCCCAATTTTGGCCAGAAGGCGCTGCCGGGGCCAATGATTTTTATCTCGGGAAAATAGTGCCGCAGCAATTGCGCGAACTGGTGGTAATCCGCCGCGAGTTTTGCCGCCCGCGGCTGGGAGCGCACACCATGAAACGCCCAGTAGGCGTTTAACTCGTTGCCGAGCTCGCAGGCATCCATGCGGTAACCGCGCTCGCTGCTGTAGCGCAATAATTTTTCCACTTCATCGCCCTGCCAGTTGCCGTGCATGCGGCGCTCGAACAAACCGTATTTCAGGGTGAAAAAAAACTTCAGGTTGTTGCGCTGCAAAAACTTATGCAGGTTGTCCCAAATGGCTTGCGTGAGCACCAGGCTATGCGGCTCCTCCGCCGGCGCCGAAAAATAGTGGATTTTATCCGCCTCCGAGCCGCCCACCCGCAGATAGGCCGGCGTCAGTGCGCGGACCAGGAAATCCAGCTGCGGGGAATTGAGATCCAGCGGCGGAATCCGCAGCCTCCCCAGGCCGCGCCGGCTGCGCGCACTGCCCTCCCACCAGAAACCGCCGGCCAATACCGAAATATCCAGGGAAAAAGACAGATAGTGTGCGGCGACCGTCGCCACTGGCTTGGTTTCCTTCAGGCGAACTTGCGTCTGCAATCGGCGTGATGCCCTCTTCATCGGCCATTCGTCCAGCATTCGAACCAGCCATAAGGGCAAAAGACGCGTTCGGCGGCTCGGTATTGGTGCAGGTATCTCCATAGGCAATACTGGCTCATGACAGATAAACACGGGCGCCCAACCATAGCTAACTTATGTAGCGCCTTTATGACGGAGACAGCGGATGCAGACAGCGATTCATTTTTGGGTGAGCGGAAGGGTGCAGGGGGTTTACTTCCGCAAAAGCACCCAGGCGACTGCCCGCCAGCTCGGATTGACCGGCTGGGTGCGCAATCTGCCGGATGGGCGGGTGGAAGGCGTGGCCTGCGGTAATGGCAAGGCGCTGGACAAGTTGGTGGTCTGGCTCCATCACGGACCGGAGCATGCCGAGGTGACGGATTTGCGTATAGAAGCCGAATCTGCACAGAACTGGAATGGATTTGACATTCAGTAACGCGGAGGGTGTCGCATCGCTGTGGATGTTAAAAAAGGTAAACTTCGCCGGCACTGATATCTCATAACAATCCAACAAGGTGGCGAGATGAAGATAATAAACGCGTTAATCATTGGCTCATGTGTGAGCCTTGTCGCATGTGGCGGCAGTTCATCGGGGAATCCGGGCGGATCATCCAGCAGCAGTTCGAGCTCCAGTTCATCCAGCTCCAGCAGCTCAAGTTCTTCCAGTTCCAGTAGTTCAAGCTCATCCAGTTCAAGCAGTTCAAGCTCCTCCAGCAGCTCAAGCTCTTCCGGCGTAGTGAACAATCTGCCGGACAAAATCAAGGTCAACCAATTGGGCTTTTTGCCGAACGCGCCAAAAGTCGCGGTAGTGGCCAATACTGGCGCCACCACCTTCTCGTTGCTCGACGCTCAGGGCAACAGCGTGTTCAACGGCAACCTGTCCGCCGCAGCGGTGTGGGCGCCGTCGCAGGAAAATGTGCGCAAAGCGGATTTTTCCAGCTTCACCACGCCTGGAACCTATCGCCTGCGCGTGGCGGGACTGGCGGATTCCGCGAGCTTTGTCATAGCGGCGGACGTGTTCGACGATCTGCACGATGCGGCCGTTAAAGCCTACTACTTCAACCGCGCCAGCACCGAGCTCACCGCTACGCACGCCGGCCAATGGGCGCGCCCGGCGGGCCATCCGGACACCAATGTCCAGGTACACAGCTCCGCCGCCACCGCTACCCGTCCCACCGGCACGGTGATTTCCGCGCCCAAAGGCTGGTATGACGCCGGGGACTACAACAAGTACATAGTCAACTCCGGCATTTCCACCTATACGCTGCTGGCGGCCTACGAGCACTTCAGCGACTTCTACCAGAACCGCGACATCAATATTCCGGAATCCGGCGACGCGGTACCGGATCTGCTCGATGAAATCATGTGGAACGTGGTGTGGATGGAGAAGATGCAAGACACCGACGGCGGCGTGTATCACAAGCTCACCACGCAGAATTTCGCCGGTGAGGTGATGCCGCATCAAACCAACGCCCAGCGTTACGTGGTGCAGAAAACCACCGCTGCAACCCTGAACTTCGCCGCCGTTATGTCCGTGGCGAGCCGGGTGCTGGCAGATTATGAACAGCAGTTCCCGGGCAAGTCCGCCGCTTATGCCAGCGCCGCAGTGAAGGCGTGGAACTGGGCCAAAGCCAATGCCAATGTGCCCTATCGCCAGCCCACCGACATCAAAACCGGTGAGTACGGCGACCTGACCTTCAACGACGAATTTGCCTGGGCGGCCGCTGAGCTGTACCTGCAAACCGGCGAGCAGACCTATCTCAACGAATTCTGGGCGGCCAATGCGCCGGCCTATGCTCCCTGGTGGGGAGGTGTTGGGGCGCTGGGTTATATCTCCCTGGCTACCCACGGTGAGGGCAAGTTGAGTTCTTCGGACTACACCAAAGTGCGCAACGCCCTGCTGGATACAGCGAACTACCTGAAAGATCGACAAGCCGCTTCCGCCTACGGTGTCAGCATGATCGAGGACGATTTCGTGTGGGGCTCTAACAGCGGCGGTATGAACCAGGCGGTTATGTTGTTGCAGGCTTACCGTCTGACCAAAGACATCTCCTATTACAACGCCGCCTACGCCATGCAGGATTACGTCCTGGGCCGCAACGCCACCGACTACTCCTTTGTCACCGGCTTCGGCAGCAAGTCACCCAGAGAGCCGCACCACCGCGTTACTGTGGCGGATAACGTAGCGGATCCGGTGCCGGGTTTCCTGGTGGG
>JBQGED010000321.1:0-9043 GCA_052039425.1 Sphingobacterium griseoflavum
AGGTCTGCCCGATATGAGCGGCTATGAGCTGCTACATAAAATTAAAAATGTCTATAAGCGCAACGCCACCTATATCGCGTTGTCGGGCTACAGCCGTTCGGTATTCAACGGCGAATCAGCAGATGGGCAGTTTCATTTCCATTTAACCAAACCAGCGGATTTCAAAGATCTGTTGGAAATTCTCAGCGGCGTTCCGGCCTAGATCGTCACGCCGCTCCGCACTTCCATTTGCTTTTTACGCACACAAAAAAAGCCGCCCGGTTCGCACCGGGCGAGAAGTGTCGTGTACTGATCACAGAGTGCATCTCATAAAGAGAATCGCAAAAAAAGCGCAGTTCCAATGGGTGGTAAATTTGAGCGGGCCAAAGTGAGCCGCGTATAAAACGCGGTTGCTACCAAGGCCGCAAAAAAATGCGTCCAGGAATAAATCGCTCGATGCAAAAGTCGTAACAATGACGACTGTTTTAGGATGCCGGTGGCATCCAATCATCTAGACGCGTGTAGGTGGAATTACCCCACAACTTAATTCAAAAATCCCCTTCTCATCACCCCAAGAAAAATCACTGTGGCGCGCACTATTGCAAATCGCGGTGGCCCACTTTGCACCAGAATAGACACTATGAAAGCGAAGCACACGACTGGTTTTTAAATTGAGCGGCAGGGCAATTTGCGTTTTACATCGCAAAATCTGCATGCGAATCCTATTTTTTTGGGCTGTGAAACACATTTTAAAAACCGATAAAAATCAGTGGTTTGCCTAACGGAGCGAGGAGGGTGGAAATTTCCACCTTTGCGAACAAATCGCTTTCATGATGGGTACGACCGGAATCTGGCCCGCATTTCGCATTGAGCTTATCAGCGTGCAATTACACGGATTTAAAAATAGGGAAGTTGCTGTTGCACTTGATCCAGTCATGGCCATCTTGGCTGGCAGACAGCGATTCCGCCGTTTGCCCTCAGTCGAAACTCTATCGGTAGTTGCCGTTTTTGGTGGTTGCCGCTTTATTGTAGTCGGAGGCGCGTTTATGAAAGCATCGGCAGAGTGCATGGTGTCCGGAGATGTGGCGGATTCGTCCGCTTCCCGTCCTGGATTGTCCATAGAAAACGTCATCAGAAATTGTCACTCATCGTTGTTGAGCTTTTTGCGGCAGCGGTTGCGAGTGGCGGATGATGCACGCGATGTGGCGCAGGAAGCTTATATTCGAATGATGCAATACGAAGGGTCCAAAGACGTGCAATCACCGGCTTCTTTACTGTTTCGCATTGCCATTAATGTCGCCAATGATCTGGGCCGTGCAGATAAAGTGCGCCATGTGGCAGATCATTGCGATATTGATGATATGGAGTTTGATTCCGGCATCGCGACGCCGGAGCGGGAAGTGGCGGCCAGCCAGGAACTGGATTTGCTTTACGATGCCATTGAGCATTTGCCGCCGAAATGCCGGCAAGTATTTTTGCTGAGCCGCTTCCACAATATGACCTACCCGGAAATCGCCGCGCACTGCGGTATTTCCATAAAAATGGTGGAAAAGCACATCAGTCGCGCTCTGGCGATATGCGCGACTAAAGTGACTCTCTATTGAGCACTCAAAATATTGCCAATGCGCAACTGCGTGAAAGTACACATTCCAAACCAGGGCCTCTTCAAATTTCTTGAGGAACCCGGGTAGGGGAAAAGGGTTGGAGGACGTCCAAGGGGTAAGATGGAAAACATACCCAGTGAACATACAATTCGTCAGGCGGCCGTTTGGTATGCCCGCCTGCATGCGCCTGACTGTGGCCCGGCAGAGCGCCATGCTTTTCAAAAATGGTTGGAAAGCGATCCTAGCCACGCACAGGCGTTTGCGTCTGCGGAACGGGCTGCGCGCTTAATTACGGACAAATTGGCGGCGGATGCCCGTCTTAAAGCGCTCGCCGATGACGCATTACGGCCTGCGCCAGAACCTGCGCGGACCAATTGCCGAGCACGTATTTTGCGCAACCAGTTGCGCTATGCCGCCATGCTGGTGATGGGGGTGGGCATGGCGTTGGTTATTGCCACTTTGCAACATCGCCCTACGAGTATCGCTGCACCTGTGGTGGCCTATACGAACGCCGAGCTGACCAAACGACGTATCGAACTCAATGATGGCTCTGTGGTGCATCTGGATGTGGACTCCAGTATCACCGTCGCGCTGAGCAATGCGGAGCGGCGGGTGGAACTCAATAAAGGCCGCGCCTATTTCGACGTCGCCCACGACAGCTCTCGCCCGTTTGCGGTAACCGCGTCTGGCACTCGGGTAGTGGCGCTGGGTACAGAATTCCAAGTGGAATTGCTGCCGCAAAAACAAACGGTTTCCGTCACCCTCGCAGAGGGCTCGGTGATGGTGAGCGAGCACAAGAAACGCAGTGCCTGGCGTGAGGTGTTAACGCCGGGCGAGCAGTTGCAGTTTGATGAGGTGTCCCGCCGTCACACCACTCAGACGGTCAACGCGTCGCACATAACCAGCTGGTCGAGCGGCCGTTTGGTATTCGATGCGACGCCGCTGAATCAGGTGCTCAGTGAGATCAACCGTTATTCCGGAACCAAAGTCGTTCTGGGAGATGCCTCCTTGGCAAATGTCCCCATCGGTGGCAATTTCCTCGCGGGCGGAGACACTGAAGAGTTTCTGGAGACTCTTATGGCAGTGCTGCCGCTGAGAAGTATCCGCACCGGAGCCAATGAAATTGTGTTGTTTCAACGCCAAGCATTATCCCCTTCCTCCTAAAACCGAGGCCCTCTCTATTTTTTGTTCTGCCCGTATGCAAGGTATTCCATGAACAAAAAATACAGGGCAGGTTGCTCACTCTTATCTTTGTTTTTGCTGTGCTTGTTTCTGGTCTTGAGTGCAGCCGCGCGCGCGAATGAAGCACAAACTTGGATGTTTAATCTGCCCGCCGGCAACCTCGACGAGGCGCTCAAACAATTCAGTGAACAATGTTCTTTGCAGCTGCTGTACGAACACAGAACCGCCGCGGAACAAATCGTTGAGCCGGTGCTCGGGGAGATGGCCGCTGCCGAGGCGCTGACGCAGCTTTTGCGTGGGACCGACCTCCTCTGGCGGTTCATCAACCCAGGTACAGTGGCGATCACCTCAAAACCGATACCGCCGCCGCAAACGGCCGCAATAGTGGAGCCGCAGCAGGCGGTGCAGGCAGAGCAGGGTGTGACGGTGCTGACAGATGTGATGGTCATCGGCGAGCAACCCTGGTGGAACGATGGTGGTGGCGGCACCGTGGTGGGTTTCCCCAAACCGCTGCTGGAGACTCCCCGGTCGGTGTCTTTTATCAACGGTGATGCCATCGATTTATTCAGCCTGAGTGTGGTGGAAGATTTGTTGCGGGTAGTACCGGGGGTTTTTACCACCACGCGTTTTGGTGTGCAGGGCTCGGTGGATATCCGCAATATCGCTGCAGACACTTATTTTCGCGGTATGAAACGACTGACGTTGCAGGGACACGGCCGCAGTGTGATGGCGGCCATGGATTCCATCGAAGTGGTTGGCGGCCCCGCCTCACCGCTGCATGGCATCGGCAAAATCGGCGGTTATGTGAATGTGGTGCCCAAATCGGGCCGCTCGCGCACTGGCCAATATATGCCGGAGGCAGCGGGTTTTTCCCAATTGATCGTCGGTGAGTATCAGCGGCGGGAACTGTCCTTTGGTATAGGCGGACCGGTGGCGTTTGAATCTCTCGAGAGTCCCGGCGGTTATTACCTGTACGGCTTGTTAGAGGATTCCGACTCTTATGCGGAGGGCGTGCCGGTCAAACAAAAAGTGCTGCAGGCCGCCTCCAGCTTTGACGATCTTGTCGGACCTTTTCGCCTGGAAACCGGATTGAATTTCCAGGAGTCCCGCACTGCGGGCGCGCTCACCGGTCGTCTTACCCAAGATTTGGTGAGCGATGGGCGTTATATCGGAGGTTCGCCGTTGGTGAATCTGGATCGCAACGGCGACGGCACCATCGGTTATCTCGAAATGCACCAGGCCTCGCCGGCTGTAGGTGCGCTCACCGCGGCCAATCAGCCGTTGCAGCAGACGTTTCCCTGGCCTACTGATGTCGAGGGTAAGCCCTTGGGCAATCTGCGTCAGTTTGCGGGTGTAAATGGCATCCCGCAGGCGCTCTACGATTATCTTCAGGCTAACCCCGAGGCCGATCCCACCGGCGCTCTGCGCGCCCAGGGTGTCGGCGGGCCTCAGCCGATGTCCGGTAATGTGCCGATCGGCATGGCGCTCGATCCCCGCACTGTGTCGATCAACACCTATAACCCGCGCCGCAGCGCTGCTTTTGAGCGCGATCTGGAGGCGGATTTTCTGACCCTGTTTGCCGACCTGGTATACGACCGCAACCCCGATTTCACCGTAAAAAATCAATTGTTTTACGACAGCATGGACCAGTACAAAAGCTCCAATCAGCCGTTCAGTCAGATTCAGAACGTGAAAGTGTTGGAGGATAAATTCACGGTGACCAAGCGCGCACAGGGTCTGCCGGATTGGGTGCAGATGAATCAGGCGCTGTCCCTTAATGCGCGCTATACGATTTCCAAAGGCAACATTACCTATGCCGATTACGGCAACCATCGCACCGACGCCACCTCGGATCTGTGGAATCGCGAAACTGCGGGCATGACTCCCAACACCACTTTCATCAGTGCCAATGAGGATTCCAGTCTGAATGGATTGCCGTGGGTGCTGGATTATCGAACGGAATTTTCCGAAATCGGCGCTGGATTTTTATTTGATGTGGATTTATGGGGAAGCCACACCAATATTGTCGCCGGTGCGCGCTATGACCTCTCCGCCGCGCGCAACGTCGATTATGCCGGCCGCTTTGAGCCCAATGCGGGGACGTCGGAAAATCCGGGCAAATATTTGAACACCGATAAAGTCGCCAGCGCAAAAGACAGCGGCAGTTCCTGGTCAGTGAGTGTCTCCCAGCAAATGCCCTGGGGCTTGCGCCCCTACGGCACCATGGCGCGCACGGCGATTATTCTCGATGGCAACAATAATTCTCTGACCAATATCGTGATCGAGTCAGGACATCTCGGAGCGGCAGAACTCAAAGAATTAGGGATTAAGGGCAGCTGGCTCGGCGGCGCGCTCAATCTCACCACATCCGTTTATGAGCAGGGGAGGGTGAGTGTCAGCAACTCCGATGATCCCACGGTGATCAACGCCTACGCCTCGGCCACCACGACGCGGGGATGGCAGACGGAAATCAAATGGGCGGCGCGGCGCGATTTATTTTTGAGTCTTTATGCGTTGCGTCAGACAACGCGTTTTACGCCGAATATCGGCGGCGCGATTCAGGTGGATGCGCGCGCGGTGGGATTTGTCGATATCTACGATGAAGCCGGCAACCTGGTCTATCCGGCGGAAGCGTTTTTGTACGGCGGTCGCGTGCGCATTCAATTGCCCGATAATCTGCCTGCGTATGAGCGCAAACAGGGAAATCCCCGCGATCAATTAGGTTTTACGGCGATTTACCGTGTTAATGACAATTGGGGCACTACCTTTAAAGGCAATTATTTGTCCAGCACCTGCGCAGGCCGTCTATGCTTGGTGCGCCTTCCGGACAGTCTGGTTTTTGATGCGGGTGTGTTCTGGAGCAACGCCACATTTGATTTCAAACTCGATGTCACCAATATCACCGACGAACATTATTTTCGTGCACGCAATGGCGATACGCTCGGCGATGTGATTGCGCAGACAATGCCGGGAAGACAGTGGCAAGCAACCATTCGCTATAAATTTTAAAAAGCGATCACAGACGCACGCCCAGCAAAAATCCCTACCTGAAAATCCCCCATAATTTTTTTCTTTTTTATTTTTTTCGAATCTCTCCTTAGCGCAGGCTCGATCTGGTAGGGGCGCCGTTTTGGGTGGCGTCTTAGGCCTTGACTGGCGCGCTCAGTCTCGCGTGGCTGTGGCTCGTCCTTCGCAATCATTGGGGAGTTTTTATGTCCGGTTCGATTTTATTTCGTCGCAAATATGGTTTGCGCCGCATTGTCGCCGCAGCCATGGCGCTCAGCGCCGCCGCTGTTCCTTTGGCTTATATTCCCTCCGTGCTCGCACAGCAGGAGACCGCACCTGAGGAAGGTGAAGTGGCGGATCTGAGTGACATCACCATTACGGATGATCCTCTGCGTGCGCTATCCAGTGAGCCATCCGGGGCTTCTTTCGGCTTTGCCAAACCGCTGTTGGAAACACCGCGCACTGTCACCTTTGTGAGCGAAGAACAATTGCGCTTGTTTGGCGTTTCCACTGTTGAGGATTTGAGCCGTCTGGTGCCTGGCACTTACACCACCACACGTTACGGTTTGCAGGGTGGTATCAACGTGCGCGGTGTGTCCGCGGATTTTTATTACCGCGGCGTAAAACGTCTGCAGATGCAGGGTCACGTGCGCACGGTATTGTCCGCTTACGACAACATTGAAGTAATTAAAGGGCCGCCGTCGCCCCTCTACGGTATGGGTCAGGTGGGTGGTTACGCCAACCTGGATCCCAAATCCAACCGGGCAAAAACCGGTAAATACATGACCAAAGAGCAAGGTTATTTGCAGGCTACCACTGGCAGTTACAACAAAGGTGAAATGCAATTTGGTTTGGGTATTCCTTTTGAAATCGCCGGTAAAACTGCAGGTGCCTATATCGTAGGTTTGCTCGAAGATTCCGACACCTTTGTTCGCACAGTGCCCGCACAGCAAAAATTTCTGCAAGCTACTTTGAGCGTGGATAACGTTATCGGCAATTTCCGTTTGGAAACCGGTGGCCAGGTGCAAAATTCCATTACCGCTGGAGCCTATTTCACTCGCGCCACGCAAAATATGATCGACAATGACGTTTACGTCACCGGCCGCCCGCTGGCGAATCTCGATTTAAATGGCGATGGCCGCATCGGCTATGTGGAGACCTATTTGGGATCGCCGGTGGCAGGTGATATTACTGGCTCCAACCAAGCGCTCGAACAGCGGTACCGGCTTGGGAATGATGCCAATGGCAACCCGCTGTCGCTTTCCAGTTTTGCCAATTCCATCGCGGGTATTCCGCAATCCATGAAAGATTATTTAACGGACGGGCCGGGAGCCAACCTCGATTGCGCCATGGCGAATTACATGCGCAGCGATGCCGTGCCCGTTATCACACCTGGTGCAGCCGGGTCTGGGCTGGTCTCAAACCAAATGCCGGTCGGTTTTGTGCTCGACCCGTGCACCACTGGTCTCACCACGCTTTCCAACAATGATTACCGCAATAACGGCGCATACGAGCGTGAACAAAATGCCACGCAGCGCATGTTTTATTTTGATCTGATCAACGACTACAACCCGGATTTCACCATCAAGAATCAATTTTTCTTCGACAGCCTGGATTCGTTCAAAGACTCCTGGTTGCCCTACGGTGAAAATCAGGAAATCCATATGTGGGAAGACAAACTCACCGTCACCAAACGCCTGCCGTCCGAAAAGCTGCCGGATTGGTTGAGTGTGAATACTTTGGCATCCATCAACTACCGCGATACCAAGGGTTGGATCCGCAGCTCCGGCGGGGATTTCGACTATCGCCAGGACATCACCTATCAAACCTATGAGGCGGATGGCAGCGGTACCGGTGGTTTCTATCCCAACACCATGTTCTGGACCCAGTTGACCAACAACAGCTATCAGACTGGCGTACCCAACACCCGGGATAACACCTCGGAATACACCGAAAACGGCATCGGGCTGATGTTCGATATCGACTTCTTCCGCAATACCAACCTGGTATTGGGCGGCCGCTTCGATAAAGTCCGGGCCAAGGTAACGGAGAGCCCGCTGTTCAACCCCAATGCCGGCAATACCGAGCTTTCAACTCCTTCTGGTTATGGGCCGACGCCGGAACTGCTCGCCGACTACATTGTGGGCCGCGCCTGTGCGGAACCTCTCGCGGGAACCTGCCCCGGCGCGTTCCGCGCTCCCGGCACAGAGGTGAAAACCTCGGATTCCGGCACCTCTGTAAGCGCGAGCCTGTCGCACAAGCTGCCCTGGGCAAGCATGACGCCTTATGCCACCTTCGCGCAGGCGACCATCACGCTGGATTCCGCCAACAACATGTACTCCGCCTCCACGGTTCTTGGAGGCAAGCTGGTGGGTGATGCGGAGTTGAAGGAAGTGGGTATCAAAGGCACAGCGCTGGGTCGCAAGGCGCAGTGGACTCTGGCCTGGTTTGACCAGGAGCGCACTGACGTGTCCAACCCGAGCGACCCGAGCGTCAGCTCATACGCGACCAGTACAACCACCGAGGGTGTCGAGGCGAGCATCAATTATCAGCCCACCCGCAAATGGTTTATCGGCGCGGCGGTCACCTATCTGGACGCCCGTTACCTCACTGGCTTGACTACAGGTCAGCAAGTTGATGTCACCGCGCGCGACCTGGGCTTTCAGGACATAGTGCTGCCCACCGGGGAAATTTATCCGGCGGAAGCCTTCGGCTACGGTGGCCGTACCCGGGTGCTGATCGATGACCCCAATAACGTCTACGACGAAGTACCGGGTTCACCGAAGGTACAGGCGTCGCTCAACACCACCTACACCCTCGGCAAGGGCTTTGGTCTGCTCGCCAATATCCAGTACTTTGAAAAATCCTGGGCCAACCGCATCCAGACGGTCGAAATCCCCGAAGCCACCGTTTACAACGTGGGTGCCACCTGGGACAGCGCGCGGGTTCACCTGAAGGCGAACATCTACAACCTCACGGATGAAATCTATTTCCGCGCCACTGGCGGTGGTAACTCGAACATGTTGTCGGTCATGGCGGATCGCCGATACGAAATCTCCCTGAAGGTGGATTTCTAAGCTGTCGCGGCGCTTGCGCCGCGCTATTTTTCCCAAACTCTCCGCCCAGCGCGGGGAGTCTTTACCTCAAAACCGCGAATATCTCTCCAATGGCTGGGTTAAGCCAATTCTCCCTGGAGGCACCAATCAAAAGACTCGAAACGCACTGCTCGCGCCGACACTTCGATAAAACCACTGCGGGTGCCGCTGCTGCAA
>JBQGED010000322.1:0-2576 GCA_052039425.1 Sphingobacterium griseoflavum
ACCAGCGCCTGTGACAGGGGGTTATAAAAATCCGCGCGCGCGGTCTGCAGGAGAAATCGCAGCAAGATGGCGCTCAGATACAGTGAGCCAAATACGTTGATCAGAAATACCAGTATGTCGATCAGTGTCTGCATAGATGAAAATCCGTTGGGGCGGGCGATTAATCAAAACTCAGCGGCCGAGAAGTTCCGCCAGTTCACGGGAGCGGTTGGCGCAAGCCTGCATGGCAATATCCACAGTCTGGCGCAGGTGGTGCTGTTCGAAAGCCGCAATGGCTTTTTCCGTGGTGCCGCCCGGCGAAGTCACGCGGCGGCGCAGCTCCGCAAGATCTGTATCATCGGACTGCGCCAAACGCGCGGCGCCGGCGGCGGTTTGCACGGCGAGCTGGCGTGCGGTGACGGGGTCGAGTCCCTGTTGCACTGCCGCTTGGGTCATGGCTTCCAGAAATAAAAAGAAGTAAGCAGGACCACTGCCGGATACTGCGGTCACTGCGTGCAGCAGATCTTCGTCCGCAACCCAGGCGACTGTGCCGACAGCGGCGAGTATCCGCTCCGCCGTCGCTTTTTCATCGGCGGTGACACCTTCTGCGGCAAACAGACCGCTCGCGCCCATTTGTACCTGCGCGGGGGTATTGGGCATGCAGCGCACCAGATGCCGCTCTTCGCCCAGCCACTGACTCAGGCTGGCGCAGCGAATACCAGCGGCGACGGAGATGATCAGAGTGGACGGAGACAAGTGCGGACGCACTTCGAGACAGACTTCCTTCATTACCTGAGGTTTTACCGACAGGACCACCACGTCGGCATCGCGGACGGCTGCGATGTTGTCTTGCTGGACGCGAATGCCAAAGCGGTTGGCCAAGGCTTCCAGTTTTGCGGAGGTGCGAGCGCTGGCGCAGAGGCTGTCGGGTTGATAACCCTGTTTGACCAGCCCACCGATGATGCTGCTGGCCATATTGCCTGCGCCGACAAAGGTAATCTTGGGAGTGTTCAAAAGCAGTCCTCTAATTAGTTCTGATAATGGTGGCGTCAGCGGGCGCCATTATAACGATGCCTGCACTTAGGAGCGGCTGCCGAAAATCGCGGATCCCACGCGCACCAGCGTGGATCCGGCGGCAACGGCGTCCGCTAGGTCGCCGGACATGCCCATTGACAGCGTATCCACGGTCAGGCCATCCCGGCGCAGTGAATGAGCCAGTTCGGCGAGATCGTCAAAAGGTTTGCGGCCGGAGCCTTCTTTAGGAATGGTCATAAGACCGCGCAAATGCAGTCGCGGCAAGCGGCGGATAGCTTCGCCAAGAACGGCGGTTTCGGTCGGCAGACAGCCGGACTTAGCGTCATCGGCGTCGATATTAACCTGGATGCAGACCTGCAGTGGCGGCAAGTGCGCCGGGCGCTGCTGATTCAGACGCTCGGCGACCTTCAGGCGGTCCACCGTGTGCACCCAGGCGAAGTTCTCCGCAATCAACCTGCTTTTATTTGTCTGGATGGGGCCGATGAAGTGCCAAGTGATGTCCGGATGGTTGATTTGGGCGATTTTCGCCACCGCTTCCTGCACGTAATTTTCGCCAAAATCCCGTTGGCCGGCCTGATACGCTTCTTCTATATCAGCTGCTGTCTTCGCCTTGCTGACGGCGAGAAGTGTGATGTCGCTCGGATTTCGTCCGGCTTCGCTGGCGCTGTGTTGAATCACGCGTCGGACTTGAGTTAGGTTGTCAGCAATCTTCGGCATATACTTAAACCACAGTTGTGGCGGTATTTGAATCGGTTTTAAATAGGGCTCCCCCACGCTTGGCTGACATCCCCACGCCCCTAAACTCTAATAAGCAGGTTTGTTGACTATGGATATTACTGAGCTTCTCGCCTTCTCAGCGAAACAAGGTGCATCCGACTTACACCTTTCGGCGGGACTGCCCCCCATGATTCGCGTAGACGGCGACGTGCGGCGCATCAATCTGCCGCCTATGGAGCACAAGCAGGTGCACAGTCTGATCTACGAGATCATGAATGACAAGCAACGCAAGGATTACGAGGAGTTCCTGGAAACCGACTTTTCATTTGAGGTTCCAGGGGTAGCGCGCTTCCGGGTCAACGCCTTTAACCAGAACCGCGGTGCCGGCGCGGTATTCCGAACCATTCCGTCCAAAGTACTCACCATGGAAGAACTCGGCATGGGCCAAGTCTTCCGCGACATCTGTGCGGTGCCCCGTGGCTTAGTACTGGTGACCGGTCCGACCGGTTCCGGTAAATCCACCACTCTCGCTGCCATGGTGGACTACCTCAACGAGAACAAATACCACCACATCCTCACCATCGAAGACCCCATCGAATTCGTGCACGAAAGTAAAAAGTGCTTGGTGAACCAGCGGGAAGTACATCGCGATACCCACGGGTTTGCGGAAGCCTTGCGTTCAGCGCTGCGGGAAGACCCGGACATCATCCTGGTGGGCGAGATGCGCGACCTGGAAACCATCCGCCTTGCACTTACCGCAGCGGAGACCGGCCACCTGGTATTTGGCACACTGCACACCACCTCAGCCGCGAAAACCATTGACCGTATTGTCGATGTATTCCCGG
>JBQGED010000323.1:0-3714 GCA_052039425.1 Sphingobacterium griseoflavum
TACCGCAACAGTCTCCGCCTTGCCCAGCAACATCAATTGCGCAGCATCGCTTTCCCAGCGATCAGTTGCGGTATCTACGGCTATCCCTTAGAGCAAGCCGCGGCCATCGCCGTGGATACGGTGTGTGCAGAATTAAAACAAATGGATGATGCATTCGAGGAAGTGATTTTCTGCTGCTTCAATGCCGACATCGCGCACCATTACCGCATGGCGCTGGCGCGCCACGCGCTATAAACAAAAAATCCCGCACAAGCGGGATTTTAGGTGAAGCAGTAAACCGACAATTAAGCGCCGGCTTTCTTCTCTTCTTTGACATGCAGACGGATATGCAGGTCGCGCAGCTGGGTAAATTCCACGGTTCCAGGTGCATCCGTCATCACACACGCGGCGGTTTGTGTTTTGGGGAATGCAATCACGTCGCGGATGGAGCTGGAGCCAGTCATCAGCATAATTAAGCGATCCAGACCAAACGCCAAACCGCCGTGCGGCGGCGCGCCAAATTTCAGCGCATCCAATAGGAAGCCGAATTTTTCTCTCTGTTGTTCCGGCGTAATGCCGAGAATTTTGAAGACCGTCTGTTGCATGGACTGGTTGTGAATCCGCACAGAACCGCCGCCCAATTCAGTGCCGTTCAATACCATGTCGTAAGCGCGGGAAAGCGCTGCGGCCGGATTGCTTTCCAATTCTTCCGGTGAACAGGAAGGCGAAGTGAATGGATGGTGCAACGCCGCCAAACTGCCATCTTCAGCTTCTTCAAACATCGGGAAATCCACCACCCACAACGGCGCCCACTGACGCGTGTACAAATTAAGGTCAGCGCCCAATTTGCAGCGCAACGCGCCCAGCGCTTCTGACACAACTTTCCCGCTGTCGGCGCCGAAGAAAATCAGATCGCCATTTTGCGCATCCAGCCGATCCAGCAATTGCTGGCGCACCTGGGCAGGAAGGAATTTCACGATCGGCGACTGCACACCCTCTTCCAGATCATTGCGGTCGTTGACCTTGATGTATGCCAGACCTTTCGCGCCGTAAATACCGACAAATTTGGTGTAATCGTCGATTTGTTTGCGGCTCAACAATTCGCCGCCATTGGGCACTTTCAGCGCAGTCACGCGGCCTTTCGGATCCTTCGCCGGAGCGGAGAAAACTTTGAACTCCACTTCCTGCATCAGATCCTTTACTTCCACCAATTGAAGGGGAATACGTAGATCGGGTTTATCGGAACCGTATTTTTCCATGGCTTCGCTGAACGGCATGGTGGGGAATTCTCCCAGATCCACGCCCATCATTTCTTTGAACAGCTGGCGCGCCATGGACTCGGTCACCGCCATGATTTCTTTTTCACTCATGAACGAGGTTTCGATATCGATCTGAGTGAATTCCGGCTGGCGATCCGCGCGCAAATCTTCGTCGCGGAAACATTTGGCGATTTGATAATAGCGGTCGAAACCCGCCACCATCAGCAATTGTTTAAACAACTGCGGCGATTGAGGCAGCGCGAAGAAATGGCCTTCGTGGGTGCGCGATGGCACCAGATAATCGCGCGCACCTTCTGGCGTCGCACGGGTAAGAATCGGTGTTTCCACATCGATAAAACCATTGTCCGCCATGAAATTGCGGATAAAGGTCGTCACTTGTGAACGAAAGCGCAGGTTGTGTTGCATATCGTGGCGGCGCAAATCCAGATAGCGATATTTCAGGCGCACCTCTTCCCCAACGTTGGCGTGAGCGTCAAGTGGGAAAGGCGGAGTTTCGGCCGTGTTTAGAATGGTCAAGCCCAGGCCGTAAATTTCGATCTGGCCGGTCGCCATATTCGGATTTACGGTTTCAGCGGCACGGGCCCGCACACGACCGCGCACCTGCAACACATATTCGCTGCGGACTTTATCGGCGAGGGCAAAGTTCTCCTGGCTGTCCGGGTCGAACACCACTTGAACCACACCTTCCCGGTCGCGCAAATCGATAAAAATCACCCCACCATGATCGCGGCGGCGATCCGCCCAACCGCAAAGAGTGACTTCTTTATCGATATCGGCGGTACTGAGAAGTCCACAATAATCACTGCGCATATGTTTACCTGTTTATCGTCATTTAATCGGTTGCGGCGGACGTGCTGGAAGATTTGCCTTCGCCCTTGCCACTGCTTTTACTGCTATCCGCTTTTGCACCACTGTCACTGGTGGCGCCGTCGCCAGCCAGATTTTTCTTCTTGTCGCCCTTCTTGAAGTCGGTCTCATACCAGCCGCTACCAGCGAGGCGAAAACCGGCGGCCGAGATTTTTTTCTTCAGCGCCGGCTTTCGGCATTCGGGACAATCGGTCAGAGCCGGATCACTGATCTTTTGCAGGATCTCGAATTCGTGCTGACAGGATTGACATTGGTATTCATAGATTGGCATGCAACAGTCTCCACCAAAGCTCAGAAATACACGCAGCTAACAGTCGCTGCGGGACTTATCGAACACCCGCAACCGGGCGCTTTTGGAACTGCTACTAGATGGGAACAGAGAGCCGGAATTCAACGGCCCAGAAGACATCAGGTCGCCACGTCCACCCAAAAAGGCGGTGCATTATACATGACACCCCCTGTACGAAAAACACCCCGGTGGGCTTGCGCAGGGCCTGCATATAAAGGGGATTTCTAACAAAAAGCACAAAAACAGCTAGAAAGAGCGGTATTTTTTTTAGCACGTATTGCCGGCTGGCAGTGAATACACTATATATTATTGGTCGCGCAGCCGGTCGGTTATAAAACATCCGGTAAAACAGGGGGTTTTTGCGTCACCGGAACCCTGGCAAGGCAAACAAACCACAAACCAGACAGACTACAACCATAACCACGCACGAGGTTTATTCAATGGCCGCATCCAAAGCCACCGCAAAAAAAGCTCCCGCAAAAAAAGCTCCCGCAAAAAAAGCGGAAGCCCCTGCAAAAGCGGCTAAAAAAGCCGGATTGAGCGTTAAAGAGCGTTTCTCCAAGTCCGACATCCTCAACCATATCTCCACCCAGACCGAACTGAGCCGCAAGCAAGTGACTGCGGTACTGGACGAGTTGAGCGCAGTGATCGAAGCTCACGTCGGCAAAAAAGGTCCAGGTGAGTTTGTACTGCCAGGCCTGCTGAAAGTCGTCACCGTGAAGAAGCCTGCTCGCAAAGCTCGCAAAGGTATCAATCCTTTTACCGGTGAAGAAACCACCTTCGCTGCCAAACCCGCCAGCATCCAGGTGAAAGTGCGTCCGCTGAAAAAACTGAAGGAAATGGTGGAGTAATCTCCCCCGCTCCAAACGAAAAAGCCGAAGCGATTCGGCTTTTTTTTCGCCTCTTGTTAGCCCGCAGGCTCGAAATCGCTTCCCGCCAACGCGTGTCGCAAGCGCTGCAGGCGCTCTGCCAGAGCCGTTTCGGTATAGGGTAGTGGCGGCACCTTTCCCCAAATCGGTTGCGGCCATGCGGGATCTTTTTCAAACCGGGCAATGTGATGTAAATGTAGCTGCGGCACCATATTTCCCAGGGCGGCGACATTCATTTTGCGCGGCGCGAACAGATCGACCATGACCTCCGCCAGTTGACACGATTCCTCCATCAGCTGCTGCCGATCCTCCGCATCCAGATGATGAATCTCCGTAACCTCCGGTCGCTGCGGCACCAGGATAAGCCAAGGGTATTGGCTGTCCTTATGTAAAAGCAGCAGGCTCAATGGAAAACGTCCCACCGTCACTG
>JBQGED010000324.1:0-3234 GCA_052039425.1 Sphingobacterium griseoflavum
CCGGGGAGAGCTTTGCCCAAACAGAGTATGTCCGGGGTGATGCCAGCGTGCTCGCATGCAAACATCCGCCCGGTGCGACCAAACCCCGAAGCGATTTCATCGGCAATCAGCAGCACGTCAAATTCGTCGCACAGCCGGCGCGCCGCGCGCAGGTATTCGGGGTGATAAAACCGCATGCCGCCAGCACCCTGAACGATAGGTTCCACGATAAACGCCGCCAATTCATGATGGTGTCGCTGCAGGGTCTCTTTCAGCTGTTGCAGGCAGGTCTCATCCCACGGCTCGGAAAAACTGCAGGAGGGCGCTTCGATAAAAAACTGGCGCGGCAGTAGAGATTGAAACAGGTGGTGCATACCGGTTTCCGGGTCACAAAGTGACATGGCGCCAAGGGTGTCGCCGTGGTAGCCCCTGCGCAGACTGAGCAGGTGGGTTTTGGTACTGGCACCGCGGGAGAGCTGGTACTGCAGCGCCATTTTGATAGCGACTTCCACGCTCACCGAACCCGAGTCGGAAAAGAACACCCGCCGCAACCCCGGCGGTGTGATGGCGACCAGCGTTTCCGCCAAGCGGACCGCAGGCTCGTGGGTGAAGCCGCCGAACATCACATGGGCCATCCGGGATAACTGTGCCGAAACCGCCTGGTTGAGTTCCGGCCGGTTGTATCCGTGGATCGCACTCCACCAGGACGCCATACCATCCACCAGCTTGCGCCCATCGGCCAAGGTCACTTCGCAACCTTCCGCCGAAGTTACTGGATAAAGCGGCGCTTCAGGATCAAGAGAAGAGTAGGGGTGCCACAGGTGTGCGCGATCAATGGCGAGAATGTCAGCGCCGGACAAAAAACTCATGCAACGACCATCTGATAAGTGAGCGGAGTCCGGCCCTGCCGGACATCAGTCGCGCATTATAACGGCCGGAACCTGATTAGGCCGCGCTCAAGCTCGGGGTCTGGGTCGTGCAGTTCTGGATAAACGAGGCGAGCTTGTCTTTATCGGCTGCCGCCAGATCGGTAAAACGTAGGCGAATCACGGTGTGATGAAAGGGTTTGCGGTGCGTGCGCACCTGCAGTATCTGCACCTTGGGGCGCAGGACAAAATCTTCTTCAATGTCGATGCGGCAATCGCCAGCGCGTGCAAAGAGCTTTGGTTTTGCCGCACCGTAAAAGACCATGGCAAAACCGCCCTCCGACAGATCCAACAGATGACCGCGCAACCGTGGCGACAGGGGAATCAGCAGATCCACACGCGGCGCCATGGAGCTGGAGAAATACAATCTTTGGCTCTGACGGCGATCAGCCACCGTCGCTTTTTCAATAACCTCCGCCACGTAAACTGGGGCAGGGGCTGCACGCATTTCCTTGCGCACCACCACCTGAAGCAGCATCAGCCCTTTACCCATGGGCAGGCTGAGTTGAAACCGATCTCCTACCGGCGAGGTTGCAGGTCGGGGGAAAAAATCATCCAGCAAGAGTTGGTTGGTGACAGGATCGCTGCCCAGCACCACTGTCTGCAAGGGGAAGTCATGGTTGCTGTTGGTGATGGTGCAAATGGTTTTGCTGTGCTCGCACTCGGTCAGAATTCGGGTCTCCGAGGGGCTCCACTTCGGCTGTGCCGCCGCAGACAACTCCCATATATGCTTCGCCGATGTTGCTTCCGCCGTACTACTCAACGCGTCGTTCGCGGATTTGCTGAATAACGTCTGCCAGCGTGAAAGCCAATCGAGCATGGTGCCCCCTGAATAATATTTGACGAATTAGAGCGGTTTCACGGCTTAAAGCAATCTGTATTCCCGCTTTAAGTTTCGTTCTTAATTAATTGATATTTAAATGATTTTGTAAATTTCAATATCCGCCCCTACAAACTTGTCCGGCGATCCGGCAAAAGTTTGCCGTTGTGGGTGCCGCTTCATTCACTCCTACGGTCGAAATCCGTACAATGCGCCGGTTTCCTTTCAGGGGTAGTCAAAATGGTTCTCAGTCAAGAGCGCAAAAACAAAGTCGAATTTAACAAGCTGCAAAAGCGTCTGCGGCGTTTGGTTGGGCAAGCCATCATTGACTTCAACATGATCGAAGAGGGTGACAAGGTGATGGTATGCCTGTCGGGTGGAAAGGATTCCTACACCATGCTCGATATTCTGATGGCGCTGCAGAAGACTGCGCCCATCGACTTCGAACTGGTCGCGGTCAACATGGATCAGAAACAGCCGGGTTTCCCTGAGCATGTGTTACCTGAGTATCTCACTGCCCTCGGCGTGCCTTTCCATATCATCGAGCGAGACACCTATAGCGTAGTGAAGTCGGTCATCCCGGAAGGGAAAACGACCTGCGGGCTCTGTTCGCGTTTGCGCCGGGGGACGCTCTACGGTTTTGCAGAAGAGATCGGTGCGACGAAAGTCGCATTAGGGCACCACAAGGACGATATAGTCGAGACACTGTTTCTGAATCTGTTCTACGCCGGTCGCTTAAAAGCTATGCCGCCCAAGCTGCTGGCCGATGACAAGCGCAATATTGTGATTCGCCCTCTGGCCTATTGCCGTGAAGAGGACATTGAAAGCTATGCTGCGCAGAAAGGCTTTCCCATCATTCCCTGCAACCTCTGCGGCTCCCAGGAAAACCTGCAGCGTCAGGTGATCAAAGACATGCTCAAGGGTTGGGAAAAGCAGCATCCGGGTCGCGTGGAAACAATCTTCTCCGCCTTGCAGCGAGTGTCGCCATCACAACTAGCCGACCAAAAGCTGTTTGACTTCGTCAATCTGGCCCTGGACCGCTCCGCGCCCCTCTCGGGAGAAGGGCGCGATGATGACGCCGGCTGCGGACTTCCGGTGAAATATGAATCCTCTGTGGTTCAGTCTTTGGATATCCTCGAACTCAACTAAGCCGTGCACCTTTTTGTCTTGCTGAACGAGCGGTAACGCTCTTTTTTGTGCGCGCAAATTCTGCTGATTAGTGGCGCGGATTACGCCGCTACCTTCACCTAAAGTGTGATTGCGAACAGTCATACTCTTATAACCGCTCATGCAAAAAAGATCTAAAAATTCATCACTAAGGTATTGCAATTATGTGATGAATTTAGCCGAAAGCCGGAAAAAAACTGTCCACAGAACCTGTGGATAAGTTGGTGGATAGTCCTGGGGAAATAATGGCTATTGCCCGGTTTTACTAGACTCGTCTTAGATTGGTCATAATTTGACCTAACATATTATTTATTTAAAAATCATATACTTGCATTTGTTTTC
>JBQGED010000325.1:0-4290 GCA_052039425.1 Sphingobacterium griseoflavum
CGGCCGTTGATGGTCCATTGATGGGAGTCTATTCGATCGCCCACCTTGAGCGTTCCGGTCAAGCTGTATCCAGACGACACGGCGAACGCCAGGAGCGCGAGGTGGCAGCGGATCACCTTGGGATGGTTCTCCATGGCGAGGACGTTTCTCTCCACGTCGCTCATCTCTGCTTGAAGTGCCGCGTCCAGCTCGATTTGAGTGGCCGTGGTCTCCAGGTCGCGCACCGCATCCAAGTGCTGCTCAAGACGCTGCCGATCCGCCGCGCTCAGAGCGGGACTCGCCATCAACTCCCGGATCTGCGCTCGGAGCACATCGTTGATGCTATTGCGGCGCAGATCAATGGCGTCCTGTTGCGACTGATTGCCGGACCCGACCACACCGACTATGCGCTGATAGGCTTTTAGAGGGCTCTTCTCCGCCGCGCGGGGGTTGCTGGGACCGCGAAACGATAAAAACCCGGCATTATCGAAACCCGTTCCGTTGTCCGGGCGCCATCCAGCGCGCAAGGTCAGAGGTTCGCGCCCAGCGGGATTGCGCTCTCTGGCGATGCGGTTGTCGATGGATTCTCCGCCCGCCAGCGACGAGTTGCCGCCGCCAATAATCTTCGCGGAAGTGAGGCACATGTTGTCGCCGGATTGGTGATCGCAGCCGGCGCTGCCGTAAGGTTGATCGACTCCGCGAACCACCAGCAGGCGTGACGCATAGTCCGCGAACATTCCTACCGTGCGCTGATTTTGGAGGTCATCCGTCCTGAGCGACTCCGCGGTGAGCGGCCCGGTGCGGCTTGGCCAAAACTTCTCGGGTTCGCCGCGGCTCGGGTCGGCCATGGCCACGCCATTTGCACCGACCACAAACAACGCAAATCGCTCGGCGGATGCGGCCGCTGCGGTGTTTATAGTGAATGCATCCAGTAGCGGTAGGCCAAGCGTGATTCCGCCAGCGCCACGAAGGAAAAGGCGGCGCGATACTGTCGAATTATTCTTCTTCATAGTTACTCCTGAGGCTCGCGCGTAAGAAAAGATTCACTTTGGACCAGGGCGCGGACGATGTCCTTAACCGACAGGTTCTCGGACTTCGACCTGGCTGCCAGCTGGTGGAGAAGCGGATCGTCGCTGCGTACGGCCAGACGACCGTAGAGGTAGGAAAGCCAGTGCTCGGCGTAGCACTCGTGCGCCATATCGCTCTCTCCTAATTGATGAACCAATTCAGTTGCGTCCGAAAACTCCGCTTCAAATCCATTGATGGAATAAACGTCCGAAGCATCGACCGGCAGGCCGTTGTCGCTCGACCGATATTTGCCGACCGGGTCGTAATTCTCGAACGCAAAGCCCAAGGGATTGATCACGGTGGCATGGCAGGCTTGGCCGCAGGTGCCGGGTCCGGTGACCGCGTTAATGCGATCCCGATTCGTCTGGCCGGGTTGCACATCGGGCAGGGGAGGAATATTGGCGGCAGGTCTGCCCACATCCACGCACAGAACATGCTCGTTAATAAACACGCCGCGATGGATCGGATCGGGTTGAAATTCGCCTGAGAACAGGGTGAGAAAGCCGAGCTGCATCAGGAAGCCATAGCGGCCTTGACTCGACAGGTCCACCTTTGCGAACCCGCTGCCGGAGCCTCCTCCCACTCCATAGAACGGCGCTAAGTTCGCATCCACGTAAGCGGTGGGCGAGGTGAGAATCGCCCGCACGCCCAGGTTTTCGTCGTAGATGGATTGGAAGAACAGCTCTGCCGACTTTTCCAATGAAGCGCCTGTCCCTTCGCGGAACTCGGGGTAGTTGTTGGCATCCCGCTGGACGATGCTGTAGCGAGAGAGGGCGTAGGTCTGTCGGTGAAGGTGCAGGGCAGTCGCTTGAGCGCGGGGCGTCTTGAGCAGGCGTTCGGCATGATCCGCGACTGCAACTGCCGCGTTGGCACCGTCGAGTTGGCCCGCGGCGGCCGCGTCGAGCAGGAGCTTGTCCGGGCCGCTGCCGGTAATGGCAAGTGCGAGTTTTGCGGCCATTTCATATCCGCTTAGCGGTATACGGCCACTGGCGTTGTCTTGTGCTAGCTCTGTTCGGTAGAGGAAGAAGGGGGACTGGAGAATGGCTTCAACCACCAGCTTGACTCCGCCAGCGAACGCATTGAGTTCCGGATGCAGCTCGGGGCCTCTCTGGAATAGGGCGTAGTACCGATCGGCTTCAGTTGCCGTCAACGGGCGACGATGCGCTCTCATTCCCAGGTCATTAATAAATGCACGAGCTCGGGCAGATGTCTCTGTTGGCGCTCCTTGCGGCACCAGCCTGTTAATTGCCGTGGTGTTGGAGGCCACCTGCATGGCTATTGCTTCTGCGGCATTTTGGTAGTCGCCGCGCAGTGTGCTCGTCACCCGCAGCTGCGCAGTGTTGGTGTCGTAGCCGACGATGGCGTCCGGGGAAAAACTCTCCACCTGTGCAGTAGGAGGCGCGTCCAAGTACAGAAGATCTTGGACCGCGTTCTGCCACTGAAAATGGGTCAGTCGTGCAATGCGCGGAACAATGGGTTTCGGGTCTGCAAAGGTCGCGAGTATGTAAGCGGCGGTATCGGCGGCACACGAACCCTTACACAAAGTACCACCCAGCGGCATGGAACTTTCGATTTTCGCAACAAGGTCTTCATAGGATGTGCAGGATTTACAGGCCGGTAAAGTTAGCGCAGGGAAGACGCCGGTACCTTCACCATTATCGCCGTGACAATTTACGCATTGCGCGTTGTAAAGGCCTTGACCGTTAGAAACGGAACCCGGATTTTCGCCGCTGGAAACTTCTTCCTCATGAAAAACGTCGATAGCCGCCAGCGTTCCGTTATCGACCGTTGCGGACACATTAATCGTGATATTGCCGTCGTTTACCTGAATGATGGGCGATTGCACATCGTGGGCCACGTCGTGGCCAATAGATGCGTATAAATCCAGGTTGCTTACCACTTGTTGCCCTTCTACGGACACACTAAATATTCGAGCAGCACTTTTCGTTTGATAAATTTCCGCCATTTTTAACGTAACACGGTATCGGCCAGCCGCGACTGGCAACTGATAGGAATAATTACCGTATCGCTCAGACTGATAAAGCGTGTCATCGCTGGTATTCGAAATGGCATCGACAGTACTCGTAGCGGTTCCGCCGACAAAGTCTCTATCTTTTTGGTAGACGTAACCCAATGCGGAGACAAACTCGTCACCACCCACGTTGATACCAAAAGCCCTTTCCCAACGAAAAGTAGGACCCGTCGGAACCCCCGAAGATGAGGAACTAGAGGAAGAGGAGCCACCGGAACCACTTGATGAGCTACCGCTGCTGGCTTGTTCATCTTCGCCACCGCCGCATCCGGCCAATGCCAATATCAAAAGCGACGCAAGTATTCGTATATGCATAGGGTTGTACCGAATCCGATTATATTTTTCGTTTTAAATAGACCCACGCAAAGCCTTACCTTGGTGGGTTTATTAGTTATCCAATCGTCATTAATTGCGAGAGCGAGTTCTCCGTTTTCTGGCGATGTCTATCACAAGAAAAGATTTGATAAAGTTCGCCGAGGCAATTTGTTCCGAATTCACTTTCTCCACATCCGCAATAACGTCGCGTGATTGTCTGTGACGTAGATCCGATTTTTATTTTTGGCCCTGATTATTTAAGGGTTTTATGTATTGGTTCCGAAGAGTGTTTCTTCTTTTTTATTCTTCCGTTCAGTCCAACATTAGCTAAAAGCTACTCTTTGTACCCCAGCGTTTATTTAACTAATGTGTGTAATTAATAAAAAAATTAATATTTTTTAACTGAAACTGGGGTGTATTAAAGCCAGGTACGCGATTCAAAAAATCATTAATAACCGACTGGCATTTCCAGCAATGAATACTCATGCTTCTGTGTCAGATCTGGCTTAGCTTGTGTTTCGATGGGTTTTTGAGGCAAAAGAACTGAATTTTTATGGAGTGGCGAAGGCGACGGGAAGTGTTGCCGGTGGCGAAAGAAAAGCTTAGCGAAAAATGTTTGGAATTGTATTTCGTCTTTTTGATTTATGTGGGGAAATGATGCCCACGGGCACCATTAATTATCCTGCGAACCATCGCAGCGGTTGTAAGAGTGCTAATTCTCAGGGGGATGCGGAATTAAAAATCGTCTACTTAAAATGCACAGCAGCATTCGTGAAAGAACGAATGCTGCTTTTTATCAATCTCAATTACCGCCCATATCTCGCTTTGTCTTCCTGCACTGCACCACCGTTTTTGATTTCTATACGGGAGCGTAGCCATTGTGCGAATTCCGTCTC